>DATEDZ010000333.1:0-15947 GCA_035281385.1 Polyangiaceae bacterium | reverse complement strand
AAAGAAAGGCGCCGAGGCCACCTGCCACCACCAGTACCAGCAGCAGACGCGCGATCCAGGCGCGGCGCAGGCGCTGCTTGGTCAGCCGCAGAATATCGGTGCCGGTGGGTTTGCTATCGTCAGGCACGAGCGAATCCTAGTCCGTAGCCAATGGACGAACACCACGCCGGCTTCCCTACGCTGGAAATCGCTGACAAAAAAGCCCTGGCCCGAACCTCGTATATACTGAGAACTTCTGATGGGGGGTCTGCTTACGACCATTTGTCGCGCGAGCAGCTGCTGGAGCTGCTGACCGCGCAGGCCAAGCCGAGCCTGGCTGAGGACGAGGGTACGCCGCCGCCCTCACTTGAAGGCAATCACCGCGGTCAGCATGATCAGCAGGCCGACAGCGAGCAGGGCTGCGCCGAGCTTGGGTAGGCGAGCCATGAGCGGGCCGCCGCCTGCCTCACGCACCTTCTTCAGCACGGTCTGCATGTAGCCGAACAGGCCGATGAAGATGACCACCAGCGTGAGCTTGGCGTGGAAAGCCGGGCCGCCCCAGGCCATCACCTCACTGAAGCCGCGCACGAACAACATACCCAGGCCGCTCAAGAGCAAGAGGCCCAAGCCGATGCCGCCGTTTTTTCCAACCGCAGAAGCGCGAAGCATGAACTTGACGCGCTCCTCTTGCGAGAGGTCACGTGCCGCAGCGCCCAGCTGAATCATGGCAAAGCTGGTACCGACACCCAGAGCCAGACCCAGGAAATGGAGGAACAGCAGCGATAGGTAGAGCACCGGCAAGTCTCTAGTGCAGCCCGCAAAAAGCAGCCAGCTGATTGCGCCGCTTTGACCAAAGCGGCGGCGTCAGAAACACGATACTTCACAATTCAGGCTCGAGGGCGGTCTCGGAGGGCTTGGGACCTCAACCCTCTGTCTCGTGGTGCTTGGGGCCCCAACCCTCTGTCTCGTGGTGCTTGGGGCCCCAACCCCAAGCGGACTAGCCTGGCCACCAATGGAGCAGGACTCGCTGGAGTGGCTCGAGCCGGATGGGCTCGGAGGCTTTGCGAGCGGGACGTGGTCGGGTGTGCGCACGCGGCGCTATCACGGCCTTTTGCTGTGTGCGCTGAAGCCGCCGCAAGAGCGCCTTCTGCTCGTGCAGGGCTTCGTCGCCTGGCTCGAGTCGTCCTACGGGCGTGCCGAGCTTTGGCCCCAAGCTTACGCCGGGGGCTACCGACGCGAAGTAGACGGGGTGCTCGAAAGCTTCAGTGTCGAGCCCTGGCCGTGCTGGCGCATCCGCACCTCGATTGGTCCGGTCGTCGAGATCGAGTTGTTCGTGCCGCACGGCAGGCCGGCGGTGGCGCTTCACTTGCGCCTGGTCGAGCCGCGCAAGGAGGCGGTCCGGCTCTGCGTGCGACCGCTATTGTCTGGGCGAGACTTCCACGCGCTGCATCACGAAAACCCGGCGTTCGACTTCGTGCCAAAGCGGCAGGGGGAGCTCGTGCGCTTCACGCCCTATGCGAGTGCGCCTGCGGTGCAGAGCCTCAGCAACGCGCGGTTCGAGTCGGCGCCCGACTGGTACCGCCGCTTCCACTACGCGGAAGAAAGCGCGCGCGGCCTGGACGACACCGAAGATCTGGCGACGCCCGGTGTGCTGTCGCTCGATCTCGAGCACGACAAGCGCGAGCTGTGGTGGCTACTGCAGGGCGAGGTGAGCGGCGCGCTGGCGGTGCCGATGGAAGGGGCGGCCGCATTCGTGCAGCTGCTTCGGCGCGGGGAGCTCGAACGGCGCCAGGGCTTCGCTGATCCGCTCGAGCGCGCCGCGCAGGCGTACCTGGTGCGGCGTGGCGAGGGTAAGACGGTCGTGGCTGGCTACCCCTGGTTCGGCGACTGGGGACGCGACACCTTCATCGCGCTGCGCGGGCTGTGCCTGGCGCGCGAGGACTACGAGACCGCACGGTCCATCCTGTGTGAGTGGGCGGGCGCGGTATCACAAGGCATGCTGCCCAATCGCTTCGCGGATCGAGCGGGCGACCCCCCCGAGTACAACTCGGTGGATGCCGCGCTGTGGTTCGTGGTCACGGCTCAGGAGCTGATGGCCAGCACGGCGCTGTCCACGGGTGATCGCCAGAAGCTCGAACGCGCCGTGCTCGAGATCGTGCATGGCTACGCGGTCGGCACGCGCTTCGGCATCACGGTCGACGAGGACGGGCTGCTCGATGCCGGCGCTGCCGGAGTACAGCTCACCTGGATGGACGCCAAGGTCGGCGATTGGGTCGTCACACCGCGGCGCGGCAAGCCGGTCGAAGTCCAGGCGCTGTGGCTGAGCGCGCTCGGGTATGCCAGCCGTCTGGATCCCCAGCTCGAGCCGCTGCGCGAGCGCGGGCAGCTGGCCTTCGCGCGGCGCTTTTGGAACCCCGAGCGTCACATGCTCTTCGACGTCGTCGATGTCGATCACGTCCGCGGCAGCAGCGATCCGGCATGCCGCCCGAACCAGATCTTCGCGGCAGGTGGGCTGCCAGTGAGCTTGCTCTCGGCCGCGCAGGCACGCGCGGTGGTGGATGCCGTCGAGCGCGAGCTCTGGACTCCGCTCGGCTTGCGCTCGCTCGAACGACACCACACGGGCTACAAGCCGCATTACGTAGGCGACGTGCGCACACGTGACGGCGCCTACCATCAGGGCACGGCGTGGCCCTGGCTGATCGGCCCGTTCGTCGAGGCCTGGATCAAGGTGCGCGGCAGCACGGCCGAAGCCAAGACGCGGGCCCGCAGCCGCTTCGTCGCCCCGCTGCGCCAGCACCTGCAGCAAGCTGGCTTGGGGCACGTCAGCGAGATCGCCGACGCTGAATTCCCGCACATCCCGCGCGGCTGTCCGTTCCAGGCCTGGTCGCTGGGAGAGCTGCTGCGGCTCGAACGCAAAGTCCTGGTCCCATGATCGCGCTGGGCGCTCGCAGCCTGTATCCGGGGCTGAAGTCGCCTGATTGTTTCGGCTGTATGGCGTGACGGGCGCCACAGGCCGCGCTAAACCACGGCCCGTCAGCATGGACTCCGAGATCGCTCAAGGCACCGAGCGGGTCGTCAATGGAGAGCGGCGCGTCTACTTCGACGGCTACTGGATTCGCGCTTACGACGTGCCAGCCGATCGCTGGCTAGCCAAGAAGCAGCTCATCGAAGCGATGACGCGCCGCCTTTTCAATCACGTCGAGCACGGCATCAACGTTCCGGGCGTGCGCATGGATGAGGCACGCCACGCTTTCGACGCCGAGACGGATGCCGCCAAAAGGCGCGTCAAGGGGGCCATGTTGGCGGGCGCGCTGTTCAATCGTGCCGCCGATATCTTCACCAAGCTGGTCGAGCTGGAGGCGTCCGGGATTCGCATCCAGTCCGACAACGCGCTGATGCGCCAGTGCGGGCAGCACTTGCAGGAGGCGCTGGAGCTCGGCAAAACCGTGCTGCATCGCACGGGTGAGGAAGGCATCGACGAGCTGTGGGGCGAGCCGTTCAAGGCGTTCGCCTACCCGATCGAGAAGTTCTACGAGAGCCGCTACGTCAAGATCGCGCTCACCATGCGCGGCATCGACGAGATCGCCGAAGCCCTGTTCGAGACCTTCAGTGCGCAGCCGCTGTTTCTCGGTATCGACGGCGTGATCTGGAGCTTCGCCAAGGCGGCCAAGATCAACTGCGAGACCCTGCGCGACGACCCGGATATCTTCGAGGTCTGGTCGGACTTCGTGGTAGCGGGTGAAAAGCTGTGCAGCTACGGCCCCGAGCGCGGCCAGACTGCGGCTGAGAGGCTGCTCCTCGAACGCGGCCAGCGCCTCTTGACCAACGCGCGCGAGCTGGTGCTCGCCATCACGCTGGCCCGCGTCCCCATGCCCAAGAGCACCCACACCTTCATCGACCGCTGTCGAGCCTACCGCCAGACCTTGTCGGGTGACACCAGTGCGGAGCTGCCCCCCGACTCCCTGCGCGCCCGCCCCGTCGGCTACTCCCTGAGCAGCTAGGCCCCCAAAGCTAGATGCGAGGGGCGAGGGCGCGGGACCAGAGGTCACTGGTGAGCAGGCCGGTGGGGTCGAGCTTCTGTTTGAGCGCTAGGAATTGATCGAGGCGAGCGCGGCCGTAGGCTTGTTCGACGTCGCCGGCGCGCAGCACCGAGTCCTTGGCGAAGTAGAACTTGCCGCCGGCGGCCAGCACGCGCTCGGTCATGCGCTCGGTGAGGGCCCAAAGCGCGTTGCGCTTGCGATCACTGGCCGGAAAGTCCATGGCGAGCGACCAGCCGTCGAGGGCGTGCGTGAGCAGGAAGGGGTCGGGGCGATGGCGCTTCAGCACCCCCAAAAATGACGGCATTTTTGCCTGATGGCACAGCGTGAGCACGTCCTTCAGCGTTTCGCGCGCCGTCGCATGCGGCACGAACACCTGGTACTGGATGAAACCGCCCGGACCGTACGCCAGACGCCAGTTGGGCACGTAGTCGAGCAAGAACGCGAACGCGACGTGAGACTGCAGGTAGAAATTACCGTGCTGTAGCCACGACGAGTAGTACTTGAGCTTGTTCAGCAACCCCCAGAGCGGGTTGTTGTTGAAGAAGCGCATGATGCGCCACAGCTCGCTCTTCGGGATGCCCATGATCGTGCTGGGCAAACCCTGCCGTTCCACGTGCAGCGACCCCTCCGCGCTCGGGTCCTCACCCTCGTGCAAGTAGTGCGCGGAGTGCACCTGACCGCGCCCCAGTGACTTGCCGCGCCCAAAGCAGTCGACCCAACCCACTAGGTAGTCGGCATGCGGCAGACGGTGCTCGAAGACGTCGAACATCGCGTCGAGGTTTCGGCCGCTGATCGCTTCGACCCGCAGGTTGCCGCTCTGCACCTTTTTGAGCTTGAGCTTGACGCGCGTGACCGCGCCCAGCATGCCCAGGCCACCGATGACCGCGTGGAAAAGCTCGGGATTTTGCGTGCGGCTCAGCGTGAGCAGCTCGCCGCCCGGCGTCAGCAGGTCCAGCTCGAGCACGTGGTCGCCGAACGGCCCGACGCGGAAGTTGTTCTTGCCGTGGATGTTCATGGCCACGCAGCCGCCCATGGTGGGTCGCATCGTGCCCGGCACCACGGTGGGCCAGTAGCCGTCTTCGATGGTGCGCCGCCACAGCCCTTCGATGGTGAGCCCGGCCTCGGCATCGAGCACGCCGCTCGCCGGATCCCAGCTCAGCATCCGGTTGAGGCCGGTCGCATCGATGACCATTCCGCCCGTGTTGAGCGCCGCGTCCCCGTAGCTGCGTCCGGCGCCACGGAACGCGACCGTCAGCCCCTCGCTCTGCGCTTGCTGCAGCGCGAACGCCAGGTCCTCCACGCTCCGCGGCTGCACGAAGCGACATGCCGCGCGCACCGAACGGCCAAAACCGTCGAGCACCCGAAGCGGTGCCCGGATCCGGAAGGGGGTCAGCGCGACGTCCGACATGGTCTGGTGGTATGGCGAGGCGAGCCGCCCGCTAGAAGTTGAGTCGACGGAAAATGAACGAGGGCAAACAGCGGACGATGAATGCTACCAGTGCCCACCGAGAAGGCACGAAAGCCGTGAGGCTCTTGCCTTTGCGAGCGAGCGCGATCGAGCGTTTCGCGGCTTTTTCAGCGGAAATGAGCCAGAACAGCCCCTTGAGCCCGCGCGTCATCGCGGTATCGACGAAGCCCGGTTTGATGGTCACCACGTTCACGCCGTAACGCGAGCAGCGGTTGCGCAGCGATTCCAAGTACGCCGTAAGGCCCGCCTTACTGGTGCAGTAGCCCGGATTGCCGCGGCGACCGCGCTCACCGGCGATGCTCGAAATACCGAGTATCGTGCCGCCACGCGCGGCCTCGAAACGAGCCGCGGCTTGATTCATCCAGGCCATGGCGCCGAGTAGGTTCACGGTGAACATGGCCTTGTCCTTCTCGAACGCGTACTCGCTCTCCTCGACCTTCGGCATCACACCTGCCGCGTAGACCAGGCCGTCCACGCTGCCCATCTCACGCTCGATGCGCTCGAACAGCACCGGCACCTCGTCGACATTGACGACGTCGTGCGCGTAGGGCCGGAGCTTGCCAGGACGCTCCGCAGCGAGCCGGTCGAGCTCCGTCTGGCGCCGCGCCACGATCGCCACATCGGCGCCACTGGCCGCCAGCTGCCGGGCCATCGCCTCGCCCATGCCGGAGGAGGCGCCGACCACGATCACCTTCGACAAGCGGGCTTTCACGCGCCGCGCATACCACGGAGCAGCCGCCGCCACAGCAGCAAATGGCCCCGCACAGCCGCGCTGACCAAGCCCGCGGGCAGCCACGCGAAGGGGAAGTAAGGCAACACCCCGGCGCGGCTCGCTACCAAAGGCCTGGAACGTCGGCAGTGACGCTACGGCGATGACCTGGGCCGAGGACACAAGTGGTCCCCCGCGTCGCGCTCGCTGCGACCCGGGGACGCGCGCGGAAATCCATGCTAGCTGTGCGACTTCGGCATGACCTTGCTCGCCGTCCTTGCGCTGGGTTTCTTCCTCGGGATGCGCCATGCCACCGACTCGGATCACGTGGTCGCGATCACGACCATCGTGAGCCGCGAGCGAAGCCCGCGAGCGGCGCTGTGGATCGGCGCGCTCTGGGGCTTGGGCCACAGCGTCACGATCTTGCTGGTGGGTGGCGCCATCGTCCTGTTCGGCTGGATTATCCCACCGCGCGTCGGGCTATCGATGGAGTTGTCGGTCGCGGTGATGTTGATCGTGCTTGGCGCCATGAACCTGAGCAGTGCGCTGTCACGTATCAGTCAGGTTGCGCATTCACATTCGCACGCCGCCCAGACCTCGCCAAGGCAAGAACATGAGCACGCGCACGTCCGCGGGCCGCTCAGGCCGCTCGTCATCGGTGTCGTGCACGGCTTGGCCGGCTCGGCCGCGGTCGCGCTGCTCGTCCTGGCCACCATCAAGAGCGCCAGCATGGCGCTGCTTTACCTGGCTATCTTCGGCGCCGGCACGGTCACCGGCATGATGCTGCTCACCCTGGCGATGGCAGTGCCCATCTCGGCCCTGTCGCGTCGCTTCGACAACCTGGAGCTCGCGCTCTCGCGTGTCACCGGCCTGGTCAGCATCGCGTTCGGGTTGTTCCTCGCCTACCAGATCGGCATCACGGATGGCCTGCTAGTCGGTACGCCGCAGTGGTCGCCGCGCTGATCACGGAGCAAGCTCTCGAGCGACTGCGATCCGGAAGGCGCGTGCTGGCGCTGACCGGCGCCGGCATCTCCGCCGAAAGCGGCGTGCCGACGTTTCGCGATGCACAAACCGGACTTTGGGCGAAGTACCGCGCCGAAGAGCTGGCAACCCCGGAGGCCTTCGAGAAAAATCCTCGGCTGGTCTGGCAATGGTACGGCTGGCGGCGGCAGCTGGTCGCCAAAGCCGAGCCCAATCCAGGGCATCACGCGCTGGTGGCGCTCGAGAGACGCTACCGCGATTTTACGCTGGTTACCCAAAACGTCGATGGCCTGCACGCGCGCGCCGGCAGCCGCAACTTGGTGGAGCTGCACGGCAACATCGCCCAAACGCTGTGCTTCGCGGAGCGCACGCCCGTCGAAAGCTACGCCGATGACGGCGGCGTGCCTCCGCGCTGCCCGCGCTGCGGCGCATTCCTGCGCCCCGGTGTGGTCTGGTTCGGCGAAGCCTTACCCGCCGAAGCCCTGGCGCGAGCGCGTCGGGCGGCGCAGAGCTGCGACCTGGCTTTGTCCATTGGCACCTCGGGCCTGGTCGAGCCCGCCGCGAGCCTACCCTTGCTGGCCAAGGCCTGCGGCGCCTACCTGATTGAAATCAACCCGACCGCCACGCCTCTGACGCCACACGCCGACCTGGTGCTGGCGGGACCAGCCGGCCAAATCCTGCCGCAGCTCGGGGGTCTGCTGTAGTGTCGAAGCTCATGCAGCGCCCGCGTTGTTCGGTGTTCATTGCTACGAGCCTGGATGGCTACATCGCTCGCAAGGACGGCAGCTTCGACTTCCTATCGATCGTCGAACAGCCCAACGAGGACTACGGCTTCGCCGAGTTCTTCGCGACCGTCGACGTGCTGGTCATCGGCCGCCACACCTACGAAACCGCGCTCGGCTTTCCAGAATGGCCCTACGCGGGCAAGCGCTGCATCGTGCTCACGCATCGCGAGACGCCCTCGGTGCACGGCGAGCAGTTCTTCGCCGGCGCCGCGACCGGACTGGTCGAACAGCTGGGCCTGGGCGGCGCGCAGCGACTGTACGTGGACGGCGGCGCGGTGATCCGCGACTTCTTGGCGGCAGGGCTAATCGACGACATGACCATCTCGATCGTGCCCGTGCTGCTCGGCGAGGGCATCGCGCTGTTCGGCCCTGAGGTGCCGGAGCAGCGGCTGGTGCTCGAGAGCAGCCGCTCGTATCCCTCGGGCCTGGTGCAGCTACACTACTTGCGAAAACCGCCGAGCTAGCGCGCGAGCTCCCGAGCGTTGTAGGTTCGGAGCAGGAGAAGAAGCAGATGCAGAGAGCCTGGCTGTGGCTTTTGCTGTCGTGCGCTTCATGCAGCTCGGATGACGACACTGTCAAGGAAACCTACGGCTACTCGGACAGCAACGGTCGAGCGTGCCAAGCGACGCTCGAGAAGACCAGCCCCGGCGCGCCCTCGATCAACCAGTCGGTGAGCTGCGATGGCGAGCCCAAGAGTTGCTCGGCGGAGTCGGAGCCCTGCTTCGTGCTCAGCGTCGATAGCGACACCGACGCGATCCGCAACTGTCCGGCATGCTGCAAAGGCAACTCCAGCAGCTTCGTCGGCAGGGAGTGCTCGATCGTCGTCTGCCAGACCGCGACCGACTGCGTCTTCGCGAAGGCCACCTGCGCTACTGGGTCGTGCAACTGCCCTAGCGGCAACTGCGAGTAGCCTCCTACTCGGCTTCTTGTTGGTCTTGTTGGTCGCCGCGCGGGGGCGGCGCAGGGCCGCGCGTCAGCTCCACCCAATCCAGGCGCCGTGACAGCTGCCGGGCACGGCGGTTCCAGGCGCCGACAATGCTGAGCTGCGCGCTCACGAAGTACATGGCGGAAAGGATAACGGGCATCATCCAGATCGGCGGCTTGCCGGCGGAGCCTGTCTTGGCCAAGAGCGCCAGGACGACGTTACCGAGCATGCCGTAGAACAATCCGAGCAAGGCGGAGATCAGCAGCACCCGCGACGGCGACATGGGCTGGCGCTGTTTGGGACGCAGGAACAGCAGCGGCCCCCACATCTCGTCGCGATCGTTGAACTGGTTGAGCCGCTCATCGGCCCGGAAGCTGCCGGGGTCCATGTCTCGCTCGCGGCAAGACGGCCGGTCCCGATCAGCTCTTAAGTGCCCGAATCGCAGCCCGTGCACCGTCGACGTGCTCGCTCGCCCGGAAGGCGCTGTCGAAAATCGCGACTATCCCCCCGCTGCGCTCGATCACGAAGGTCATGCGCGCGCTAATACCCATGACGCTGCTGAGGACCGACGTGGCGCCATAGCGCACAGCCAGCTTGCGCTGAGGATCCGACACCAGCGGAAAGGTGACGCCACGCTCGCGGGCGAAGCGGTCGTGGGTGACCGGGTCGTCCACCGACACCCCCACTACCTCGGCACCGGCGGACCGGAGCTCGTCGTACGAGTCGCGAAAGCCGCACGCCTCGCGCGTGCAGACCAGCGTGAAATCCCGCGGATAAAAGTAGAGCACCAGGAACCGTTCGGCGAGCACGCCCTGAAGCGACAGCACGCGATCTCGGCCCTGCTGACGTGCAGTGACCTCGAAGTCAGGGGCTGGGTCGCCGACTTTCAAGGCCATAGCGAGACTATCGGTCGAGTCCTGCGGAACCGGAAGTAGGCCCAGCCCGAAGTAGGCCAGCCCGAAGTAGGCCAGCCCGAAGTAGGCCAGCTCGAAGTAGGCCAGCTCGAAGTAGGCCAGTGTGCGTCTTGACGCAATTCTCCTTGAACGGACCATCGCGGTCGGGCATCAGTCTGAGCTGATGCGCGTTTTTCGAGCGACCCAGCTCTGCGCAGCCGCACTGATTGCCGGGCTTTTTGCGGCGTGTGGGGGTGGGGAGACCGCCGAGAGCTCGGCTGCGGAGCCGCCCGGATGCCCCCGGTTGGTCGAGGATCTTTCACTCCCAGTGCCGAACCCGCCGGACGGCCCCTCTGAATGCGCGCCGGGCGACTGCAACTACCAGACTCAAGAGGGCTGCGACGACAGGCAGGCGTGCCGACCCCAGCTCAATGCTGCAAGCTCGGAGGTCAATCCCGGCTGCGAGCCTGCGGGCACCGGTGACTCGGGTGACGAATGCAGCACGCAAGCCGACTGCGCCCGCGGCTACTACTGTGCGGCCACCGAAGCCGACCAGCCTGGCGCGTGCCGCAAGCTGTGCTGCGGCGCGGACTGGTCAGGGTGTGATGCCGGTGAAAGCTGCGTCCGCAGTCTGAACGTGCGCGCTGGCGATGAGGTCATCGAGGCCGGCGTCGACCTGTGCTTTCCCGTCAACGACTGCGACCCGTTCGATCCGGAGAGCTGCGACGACCCCCGCCGTGAGTGCAAGATCGTAGACCCGGTGGGTAACGTGGCCTGCGCCCCGCGCTCGAGCGCCGACGTCGGAGACGAATGCCAGCCCCCCACCGTGTGCAAGCAAGGCCTCAACTGCGTGGGCGGCCATTGCGTGAGACTGTGCGCGTTCGAGGAGTGCGGTGACCCGGCGTGTGGTCCCGCGGAAGGCACGTGCGTCCACTTCGAGCGCGACCCCGCCGGCATCGGTGAGTGCACCCTCGGCCGCTGACCGCGCTCGGGCTCGTTGCCAACCCAGCTCGCGCCGGCCCCGTGCTCAAGACCCCAGAAAGAAAGGCCCTGCGCGCGCCCTTGGAAACCCGCGAAACTCCGTTGACCGCCCCCCCTTTTCGTGGGAAGTACCCGCTCCCTTCGGCCCGCGCGAAGGGCCGGAAACTCCGGGCCATTAGCTCAATTGGTAGAGCAGCGGACTCTTAATCCGTTGGCTTGCAGTTCAAGTCTGCAATGGCCCACCAGAAAAGACGGCGCCCCCACGAGAGTTAGGGCGCCGTCGCCGTTTGGGCGGTTAGCCGGATGGAGACAAAGGAGACAGCGTGGAGACAACGGTACTGTCTCCACGCTTTTGGTCACTCATCGCGCAGCTCAGGGATGGCTTCCCACAGCGGCGCGAAGCCGCCGAGGTTGAGTTCGGCGTGGGTCCGAGCTGACCGCTTGTAGGCATAAATCATCTGGCTCGAGCGGTGCCCGGTGCGGTCGGTGATCCACGCCTCGGTCCTGCCCGAGGCCAGGGAAATCGTCACGAAGGATGCCCGGAGGTCGTGCACGCGGATCGGTAGCCGCTTGCCAGCGGTTTCATATAGCTGAGGCCTGCCCACTCCTGCCAGCTTCAAGTAGCGCCGCAGCCTCTCGGCTGCAGCGAACCTGTCGATGCCGCCGCCGTTGGCATCCACCAGCACTGGCATGTTGTCTGTCGCCTTGGAGCCCACAAGCTTTTTCCAGCGACGCAGCGCCTCGGCAACCCCAGGGTTTAACGCCCATGGCCGTGTATCGTCGGTCTTCGTTTCCTCCAGAGTGATAGCGCCGCGCTCCAAGTCAAGATCGCGCCATGTCAACGCCATCGCTTCGCCGACCCGAAGTCCTTCGCGGACCACGAAACCGTAGAAGAGCCTGTAGAGAAGCGGAACTTCCGTGCACGCCATCAACATCGCGTCTTCTGACGGGTACAAATACGTCTTGGTACGTCCCTTCCCTACCTTGGGCAGGAAGCCTCTGGGGAGAGGGTTCGCCGCGATCAACTTGGCCGGGTAGGCAGCGATCCCAAGCAAACGATTGATCGACTGAAAGCACCTGTCGTCGAGAAGCACTAGTGAAGTTTTCTGACGGCAACACCCGAACTACTCGCTCGGCGAGTTCGAGACCCTTGGCGCCTTCGAAAGCCGACATCGGTACCGAGCCGATCGTCGGGTAGACGTAGAGCCGCAAGCGACTCTCATCATCCGAGGCCGTAGCCTTGGGCTTTACGTGATCGGGAAACATTCGTGCGAGTTTGCCCGACGTCCAGAGCTGGCCGAACTGCTCGAACGTCAACCCAGCAGGCAGGCGCGACGCTGTGACGCGCGGGGCCAAAGGTCGACCGACGTGCTCCGCGTACCAGGTAGCCATGTACCGCTCGGCGTCTTCTCCCTCCTTCACGGTGCTCGGGATGCGATGTAGTTTCCTTTTCCCATCCCGATCGTAGAATTTCGCGACCAGCCCTCCCCGCGTCGGGTCTGGGTAGATGCGCCAGGCGCGGCGCTGGGAGGGCGCTTCCGTCATGGTAGGCGCCAACTCCTCGAGCGCCTTGAGCGCCTGCGCCTGATCGCTTGTCCCCAGCGGTACCTCCTGGCCGTTGAAGTCAGCTGTCCAAACTCGTGAGCGACCCCTTTGACGCAGCAATCGTGGCTGGGTCAACAAGTCCCTATTTCTTGCCAACGGTACACCCATCTCGGCATCCGCCTGCGGCGGCGCCGTCAGCCGGTGCGCCACGCTGGAAGCGTCGACGCGAACATTTCGTTTTCCAAATCGGTGGACGACTAGCTCACCGCGTTCAATCATGCGGCGGATCGTCTTTTCGTGAACGGCAAGCATCCTTGCCGCTTCCGAAACCGACAGGAGCTGCAGCACGGCCGTCACCGGCACGCCTCGCCTTCCACATTGGGAAGTGCTGCGTGCTGTTGACCAAGGCCGCTCAGCTTACCAGGATCCTTATCCCCGATTCGGGCGTGTGCTTCCGCAGAAACGTGGCGACCGTCTGGGTCAGGATCGCCATCCGGGTCTCCCCGCGCACCTCGCGTGCTCTGCTCCCGAGCGCGGCGACGATGGCAACGACGTCGGACCCGTACGCGACGCCGCCCGGGTGTGGGGCGCCGCCTTGGTGGCGCCGGCGGTGGCAAGCTAGCGCTTGGACGTCTCAACCAGGTGCGCCGCGCTCGTCGCTCCAGCTGATGTCGGCTACGCAGCTCGTCGAGCGCCGGCACGTCAAAGCCCACCGAGCTCACCTCATTGGCGAGCTCGGCGTTGTGAGCGGCTTCGGCCGCGCTGACGTTGTTGGCGTCCCAGCCCACGTCGTAGTTCATGGCGGGAGCCTACTGCCAGCTCGCCAGGTATCGGCCTCACCCATCATTGCCGCTCTGATGTTCGCCGCTGGAGCTGGCGACCATGTTCGCGATGGGCTCGCCCAGCGAGTCTTCGAGCGCCCAAGATATCTTGTAGAGGTATTCCTGTGGGAGCTTCGGCAACCATGGGACAGCAACATGCTCACCGAGCGCGTGCACCATGGAGGCGTACGCCTTCCAGATCCTGTCTACCTGCAAGGCGTCGATGATGTACCTAGGCCAGGAGTCCATCTCTGCCAACCTGTCGTCCGGGAGCAGTTCAAACGGCGGTGATGTTGGGTCGAAGTCGGCCTGGTGTTCGTCAAGGTAACAGAAGAGGCTGAGGTACGCGTGCGCTAACCGCGCCTCGGCGAGCGCCTGGTGAATGTCGCCGCTTCGCCAACTGCTCGGTGCACGGGCTATGAGCAGTTCCGCCCCTTGGAGGAGCCCTACGAGGGTGAAGTGTAGGTGGCCGAGTGTTTCAAACAGCTGGTCGCGAATGGGTGCAGTTGCAGGTTTCTTCTGTGGTGCCTTGTTCATGTTGCTACCTTTCTTCGTTTGAGCCTTCCTGGAAGCTCATCGGTGATTGAGCCGGCCGGGCGCCGCCTCGTCGATTGCGTTCGCTTGCGGCGCCGACGCGGTACCGCCGGTCGGTCATCGCGAAAGTAGCGGGCGTGGCCGGGCAGCGGCGTGAAGCCACGCTTCCTTATACGCCGCGTCATTTCTTCATCGACCACCTCAATCGCCACCCTCAGGGCGTTGAGCTTGTAGTTCAGCTGCCGGGCTCGCCTCCGGAGTGCTTGGCGCTGAGCTGCATGAGGCTCACACATGTGATCCAGGGCCGCGTCGACTGCCGAGGCCGGCATTGTCCGCGCGAGCTCTTTGCCCAGTCGTCGTCGTTGCCGTCGCAGGCGTTGCACCAACTCTTGAACCTCCTGCAGCTCTGCGCCGAAGTGGTCCTTTGCCCCGATGAGTTCGTCATGTAGGTGGCCAAGACGAACGTTGTCGAGCTGCTCGATGGCGTCCATCTCTTGGTGATCGACTGGCCAGTTCTCCCCAGCACTCACCACTGCGCCGACGTACGAGCGCTTCCGCGCCCCGTTCGCCCACGCTGGCTGCTTACCCCTGCTGCTGCTCCATCTATATGAGCCCATTCAGTGGTCTCCTCCAGAACTCTGTGAAGTTCCGAGGGTTTGTTGCACCGGCCGCTGTTGCAGCCGAGCCGCCCACTCGACCTCCACCGCCCTGTTCCCAATCGCCATGGCGTCGGGTACGAAGGGCTCGAGGTAAGCGGCCCACCTGGCCTTGGCCAGGTGGAGGTTCTGCCATGTACTTCCATCGTCGGGAACTTCATCCAGCTTTTGCTGGAGCTTCCCGATACTCCTTTCACTGGGAACTACTTCAACACCATGGGCTCCACGACAGATGTGGAAACCCAGGAAACCAATGCCTTTGTCGACTGGAACGACGGTGGTCTTGGCTTTGTTCAACGACAGGCCAAGGCGATGAACTTGCCGCTCGAGCTCAGCAAGGTTCTCGTGCGCGCGCACGACGTCACCGGGAACTACAAGGGCGACGTCGTCCACGTAGCGGGCGAAAAAGACTGTCTTCCTGCGGTGAAAGTACCAGTCGACGGGGCTCATGAACCACCCAGCCAGCAGCGGTGAGAGCGCTGAACCTTGCGCGACACCGCGGCGACGGCGGAACTGCCCCTGCTCTATGAAAGCGCGGATGAGATGCATCGTACGCCGGCCACGAAACGTGCTGCGAATGAGTCCTTCCAGCCGGGCGTGATCGATGGTGTCGAAGTACTTCTCGACGTCGGCCTTGATGATGTGCACTGCGCCCGCCCCCGTGAGCTCATCTGCCGCTTCCAGGGCGTCGAGTACGGCGTCCACCGCCGCGTGCGGCCCCAGCCCCCGCCTGCTGTAGTAGTTGGGCGCAAGCGCCCTCGCGACTGCCGGCTCCATGCCCATCCGAAGGGCCCGCTGTACGACGCCGTCCGTCGCGGTGGCGATCATGAAGCGCCTCACCTTCTTGCCCTCCCGTCGAACGACCACCTTCAAGTCGGCCGGCGTGTATGAGTCGTTGCACAGATCTGCGTGCAATCGAGAAACGAGGCCGTTCAACTCGGCGGGTGTGAGGGCGTTCAACCTAACGCCGTCCACTCCGGGCGTGCCGGCACCCTTGGACTTCGCGGCCAACCGGGCTGACGCGACGAGTACATCCCGGTTCATCAGCCACCTGTCGAGCGAGACCCTTCCTGTTTGGTTGGGGTGCCTCATGGTCCCCGCCTGGTCTTGAAGGAGTAGGACGGCAAGACCGTCCTGGCGACGCCCTTGTACTTGGGCGCGACACCGAGGTCCGCTTCCATGGCCCTCATCCACGTCGAGCCGCGATGCAGCCGCTTGGCGACCAAAGCGATCATCTGGCGTATGGCGGCAGCGTCACGCGCGGGGTCGAGGGCGATGCTCACGACTCCGTCCCTCTGCGGGAAGTACACAAGCCGTCTGCCACCGCTGAGCTTCGTAGCGTAGGGTTCGATGAGCAGCTTCTTGGGCGATTTTTGACGCATTTGTGGATCTCCACGACTCCGCGGTCGCGACTTCCGGGCACACATCCGCCCGAACCTTCCGCTTGCCCAGAGCGAGCCTGTAGGTCTAAAGCTCGCCTGTGGCTGCAGCTAGTCTCGAGTTGGGCGGAAATCAGGAAGTTGGATTTAGGGTGGATGCCCCCACCCCGTCCGTCCTCGCGCTACGCGCTGCGGGCGGGCGGCCTCCCCCAAATCGCCCGCGAGCGGGCTCAGGGGGAGGGAAAGCTAGG
>DATEDZ010000332.1:0-8271 GCA_035281385.1 Polyangiaceae bacterium | reverse complement strand
CGGTACGCCTACGCACCTCTGCCCGGCGCTCTCCGCCCCCTTCAAGGATGGCCTCCACTTCGGCAAGCTCGGCCATCAGAAGCTCGGTCAGGCTTTGTACGACCTCGCATTCCAAGGCTGTGCGCGATCTGGTAACGTGAGAAGCAGCGCGAGCGCGGCAAAGTGAGGACGCAACAAGCTCAAGTAGCGCCTGGCGTAGCCGAGGCGATCTACCGGCCGCTCGCCGGGCACCAGCGGCGTTGACCGCGAGCGCACCTGCTGAAATGCGACGTAGCGTTTGTGCGAAGTATTGAGCGGCGGCGTCATCGGCGCTCAGGCGCTGAGCGACATGAGCAGGAGCACTCAGTTACCTTGCGGCAAAGTAGCCGCGGCGGTGCGAAAGCCGCTCAGCTCCTGCTCTGAGAACTCCCGCTCGCCCAGGAAAGCCAGGCCGACCACCGCGCGTAGCGCGCCGGAAGCGGCATGGACCGGAATGGCGAGCGCCGCCTGCGCGTCCACCGCCTTCGCGCCCGGACGCACGTCACCGCTCGTATCACTCTTCAGGTTGCAGGTCGCAACGACCTCGTCACGCTCCCAAGCTAGGCCCGCCATACCCTTGCCTTTGGGTATGATTTCCGTGACCTTCACCACGGGTGCCGGAATATTCACGGCTGCCGAGAGCTTCAGCACGTCGCCCTCGAGTACGTGGACGGTGCCGGCGACCGCGCCGTGCTCGGTCAGAAAGCCGCGGAGCCAGGTTTCGTTCGTCACGGCTTGAAGGTAGTGCTCACGGCCCCCATTCGCAATCGCTGCTATGCTGCGGAACCTGCTTTGAGCAAATCGCCCCTCTCCGGCTTTCGGCCGAGCTTGCTGCACGAGCAGCGTTTCAGCGTGGACTTCGACTACCCGGTGGTGTTTTGTCGCGGTGCGCTGGCGCCCGCTGAGCCCACCCTGGCTTGGTCCATCTGCCGGCGTGAGCCGGAGCGGCGCCAACCAGTGTTCGCGGTGCTCGACGGCGGTTTGGTGGCGGCACGCCCTGGTTTGGCCGCGACCCTCGAGCAGTACATCGCAAGCCACGGACACCACCTGGCGCTGTGCGCGCCGCCCTACGTCATGCCAGGCGGTGAGGAGTGCAAGAATGATCCGCGGCTGGTGGCGGACCTGCACGACAAGCTCGCCGCTGCCCGCCTGGACAAGCAGGGCACCCTGCTGATCATCGGCGGCGGCGCGGTGCTCGACGCCGCCGGGTACGCCGGCTCTACCACGCATCGCGGGGTGCGCATCGTGCGCATGCCCACCACGGTGCTGTCGCAGAACGACGCGGGCGTCGGCGTCAAGACGTCGGTCAACGCCTTCGGTGC
This sequence comes from Polyangiaceae bacterium, assembly GCA_035281385.1. GTDB lineage: Bacteria > Myxococcota_A > Polyangia > Polyangiales > Polyangiaceae > PMG-095. The sequence continues at coordinate 6,931 of DATEDZ010000332.1, read as the reverse complement.
CAAGAATTTCCTGGGCACGTTCGCACCGCCCTTCGCGGTCATCAACGACACTGAGCTGCTCGCCACGCTGCCGGTGCGGGACGTGTGCGCGGGCTTGGCGGAAGCGGTCAAGGTCGCGCTGATCCGCGACGCCAGCTTCTTCGACTGGCTCGAGCAGCACGCGCCGGCCCTGCGCGATGCGGAACCCAACCTGCTCGAGACCGCGGTGCGGCGCTGCGCGGAGCTGCACCTGCGTCATATCGCCACGGGTGGGGATCCGTTCGAGCGCGGCAGCGCCCGCCCGCTGGACTACGGGCATTGGGCCGCTCACAAGCTCGAGACCCTGTCCCAGCACGCGCTGCGCCACGGGGAAGCCGTCGCCATCGGGATGGCCCTGGACGCCGCCTACGCCGTCGAAAAGGCCATGCTGAGCGAAGCAGTCAGGACGCGGCTGTGCGCGCTGCTGCGCGCCTTGGGTCTGCCGATTTATGACCCGATACTCAAGGCGCAGCGCGACGGCCGCTCGCTGGTAGTCGAAGGGCTGCAGGAGTTTCGCGAGCACCTGGGTGGTGCTCTGAGCGTGACGCTCCTGACCAACATTGGTAGAGGTGTCGAGGTGATGGATATGGACCTCGACGTCATCGCTCGCTCGATCGACTGGCTCGAATCGCACCAGGACTAGGCCATGTTGCTGCGGGATCTGAACGATGCCCAGCTGACCTACTGCACCAACGTGCACCCGGGCGAGACCCTCGTGGCGGTCCGCGCCCTCGTGAAACGTCACGTCGCCGCGGTCAAGAAAGCGGTCGCACCCGAGCAGCCCTTCGGCGTCGGCCTGCGCCTGTCAGCCGAAGCGGCCGACGCGCTGAACCATCCCGCGGAGCTCGAGCGCTTCCGCGCGGAGCTGGAGCAAGCGGGGCTGTATTGCTTCACGCTGAACGGCTTTCCTTACGGCGCCTTTCACGGCACGCGTGTCAAAGAGCGCGTGTATCTGCCCGATTGGCTCGATGCCGAGCGCGTGCGCTACACGCAGCTCTTGGCGCGCACGCTGGCGGAGCTCTTGCCGCTGGGTGTGAGCGGCAGCATCAGCACCGTGCCGGGCTGCTTCAAGCCCAATGCCGCGGTGCCGGACGCCGAACGACGCATGGCCCGGGCTCTCATCGAGGTGGTGGCAATGCTGATCGATCTGGCGCGCAGCAAGGGGCGACACATCGCGCTCGCGCTCGAGCCGGAACCGCATTGTTTCCTGGAGACGACCGAGGAGGCGGTGCAGTTCTTCGAGCAGCACCTGTTCAGCCGGCAAGCGCAGCGGCAGCTGTGTGAGCTGGCCGACGTCGAACCGGCCGAGGCCGAGCGCGCCCTGCGCCGGCACCTCGGCGTGTGCCTCGATACGTGCCACGCCTCGGTCGAATTCGAGGCGCCGCTTCAGGCGTGGCGGCGCCTGAAGTCCGCCGGCATCGCGGTGCCCAAAGTCCAGATCAGTGCGGGTTTGCGGCTGCCCGAGGCCACGCCGGATCGCCTGCAGGCGCTGGCCGCGTTCGACAACGAGGTGTACCTCCACCAGACGGTCGTGCGCCGGGGTGAGACGCTCCAGCGCTTTCTGGACCTGCCCGACGCCTTCGCCGCGGCGCCAGACCCAACCAGCGAGTGGCGCGTGCACTTTCACGTTCCCATCTTCCTGCGCGAGCTGGGGGTGTTCCAGAGCACCCAAGACGACCTGGTCCCGCTGCTGCACGAGCTGGCGCGCGCTTCGGACTGTCCGCACCTGGAGGTCGAGACCTATACCTGGGACGTGCTGCCCGACGCCTTTCGCAACGTTCCGATCGACGAGGCCATCGCGCGCGAGCTGCGTTTCGTGCAGAGCGCGCTACAAGAGGCGCTCACGACGGGTACTGCGTGAAGCTGAAGACCCTGCTCACACTGGGCCGCACCTCGAATCTGCCCACCGTCTGGTCCAACGTGCTGGCCGGCGCAGTGCTGAGCGGAGCGGCCTTTGGTCCGGTACCGATCGTGGTGGTGCTGCTGTGCGGCTCGGCCTTCTACGAAGGCGGCATGTTCCTGAATGACGCCTTCGACGCCGAGATCGACGCGCGCGAGCGCCCGGAGCGGCCGATCCCGGCTGGTTTGGTCTCGCGCGGTACCGTCTCTGCCATCGGCTTCGGCCTGCTATTCGGCGGGCTGATGGCCCTGCTGGCCGCTTCGTTTTTGCACCTGACGCGGCCCGGCCATTTGGCGACCGCGGCCGGCATTTTCACGTGCCTCGCCGTGCTGATCTATAACCGCTGGCACAAGGGCCATGCCTGGTCGCCGCTGGTCATGGGCGCCTGCCGGGCGGGTCTGTACTTCACGGCCGCACTGGCCGTATCGCCCGAGCTAGGCCGGGTCGTGCTGATCGGCGCAGGCGCGCTGTGGCTCTACATCGTCGGGCTCACGCACGTCGCGCGGTTCGAAACCGGCAAAGCGCTCGACAAGGCATGGATCACAGCTTTCGTTTTCGCCCCACTGTTCGCTGCCGCTCCGGCGCTGTGGGAGCAAAAAGCGCCCCTGCCCGCGCTGTGCTTCGCGCTATTGCTGGGCTGGAGCGTGCGCTCGCTCAGCTTCGCCCTCAAAAGCGGCCCCGGTCAGATCCCGCGCGCCGTGGTCCGCCTGATCGCGGGCGTCTCGCTGATCGACGCCTTGTTCATCTCACTCCTGGGGGCCCTGCCGCTCGTTCTGCTGGCGCTGGGCGCGTTCCTGCTCACCCTCAAATGGCAAAAGCGCATCCCCGGCACCTAACGAGCGAGAACGAGACAACGGGGAGACGGGGAGTTTTTTGGGGTTCGCATCGCGCGATACCCACCGGCGCTGAAACGAAGCCGCGATTCGACTGGAAGTGATCAACCCCAAATCCTCCGTCCGACCTCCCCGTCTTCCCGCCTCCCTGTTATCTCGCTAGTCGAAGAGGTGACGTAGCAGGAGGCGTTTGACGTCGGTGGCTTGGACGGTTTCCGGCGGGAGGAGCTCGGGCACCGACGACATGAATACGGGGCCGTCTTCGACGCGATCGGTCAGGCGGCCATGCGAGCCTTTGATCAGCTTGGCATCGAGCGAAATCACGTCGAGCACGTTGCGAAAGCCCAGCTTGCGCGCGAAAAGCTTGCAACCCACCTTGAGCCTTGGCGCCGTGATCTTTGGATCGAGCAGCAACTCTACCGGGTCGTAGCCAGGCTTCAGATGGATGTCGACGGTACGCGCGTAATCGGGGGCACGCGCGTCGTCGAGCCAGAAGTAGTAGCTGAACCAGCGATCGGCGCGCGACACCAGCACCAGCTCCCCGGAGCGCTCGTGGTCGAGCCCGGCGGCGCGCTTGCTCCCCTCATCCAGCACTTGCTCGACGCCGTCGAGCCCTTCGCAGAGCGCGCGCACTCGCGGTAAGTCCGCACTATTTTTCACGTAGACGTGCGCCAGCTGGTGGTCCGCAACCGCGAAGGCATGGCTCGCGCCGGCGTCCAGCTGCTCGAGCCCGAGCTCTTCCCTCACCCTCAGCAAGCCAGCTTCGCGCAGCGCGCGATTGACGTGGATCGCGTCCGTCACCGGGGTGATGCCGTATTCGGACATAACGACCAGACGCAGAGCCTTTTGCTTGGCGAAATCGAACAGCTCGCCGCACACCGTGTCGACCTCACCGAGCGCCTTGACAATACGCGCATCTCGAGGCCCAAAGCGCTGAAGGTCGTAGTCGAGGTGCGGCAGGTAGACCAGTGTCAGGGTCGGCGCGCTCTTCTCGATGACGCGTTCTGCGCTGTGCGCGATCCAGCGCGTGGAGCTGATATCGGCGCGTGGCCCCCAAAAGTTGAATAGCGGGAATATGCCGAGCGCCTGGCTCAGCGCCTCGCGCAGCTCGGGCGGCTCGGTGTACACGTCCGGTAGCTTGCGACCGTCGGCGGTATACATCGGGCGCGGTGTCACCGAAATGTCCGCGCTCGAGTACATGTTGTACCACCAGAACAGCTTGGCACACGTGAAGCTCGGGTCGCGGCGCTTGGCTTCATCCCAAACCTTCTCACCTTTGACCAGCCGGTTACTCTGGCGCCAGAGCCAGATCTGCGACAGATCGCGGAAGTACCAGCCGTTGCCTACGATGCCGTGCTCGCGCGGCATCGTTCCGGTCAAAAAGGTCGACTGCACCGAACAAGTCACGGCTGGCAGGATAGTGCTGAGAGGCCGAAGCGCGTGCTGGTCACGAAATGACCGGAGCGCCGGCGTGTGCTCACCGATCAGGGCAGGCGTGAGCCCGACTACATTCAGCACCAGCGTAGCGTGCAAGGCTTGCTCTCGCGACTCAGACCGCGTCCGTGCGCGGCGCCTGGCCGCGCAGCACCGAGTTACCCTCGAAGAGCTGGCGCTGATCGACTGCGAGCGACTGATCGAAGCTGGCCGCGTCGAAGCGTCCGCTCTGGGCGAAGAAGCTGACCGGGTTTCTCCAGCAGATCTTGGTGATGGCAGCCTCCTCGACGCCGGCCTCGCGCAAGGCCTGCGCGGTCTTGGGCACCTTGAGTGGGTCGCTTACGCCCCAATCGGCTGCCGAATTGATCAGCATGCGTTCGTCTCCGTACTTCTTGACCAGCGCTACCATGCGCTGCTCGTCCATTTTGGTCGCGGGGTAGATCGAGTGACCCGCCCAGCAGCCCGAATCGAGCACGCCCGCAAGCGTCTCCTCGTTGTTGTGATCGATCAGCGTGAGCTGGGGAGCGACGCCGCTCTCCTTCACTACCGCCAGCGTGCGCTCGGTGCCGCGCTTCTTGTCGCGATGCGGTGTGTGGATCAGGATCGGCAGCCCGGCATCCTTGGCCAGCTCGATCTGCGCCATGAAGTACTTCTCTTCAGTGGGCGAAATATCGTCGTAGCCAATTTCGCCGACCGCCACCACACCGTCCTTCTCCACGTAAAGTCGGAGCAGTTCCATCACACCGTCGGCTACGCGCGCGTTATTCGCCTCCTTGGGATTGAGGCCCATGGTGCACAGGTGCCGGATGCCAAACTGGCTGGCGCGAAACCGCTCCCAACCCAAAAGTGACAGGAAGTAGTCCTCGAAGCTGCCCACGTGGGTGCGAGGCTGACCCAGCCAGAAAGCGGGCTCGACGATGGCGCGAATACCGGCGGCCGCCATGGCCTGGTAGTCGTCGGTCGTGCGCGAGGTCATGTGGATGTGAGGATCGAAGAGCATGGGGTTCAGGCTCCGTAGTGGATGATGTAGTCGGTGTCGACCGGCACCGCGCGCCCTGCCGCGCGGCGCTCGCTCGCGTAGTCAGCGGCCATGCGCTTGAGCTCCGGCGTGATGCGACGCTCGAGACCTTCGATGCGCCGCGCCGAGACCTCCATGAAGATCGCCTTCAACACGGCCTGGTTGAAGCTCGGAGGCGGGAAATGCTCGGCCACGAATGGATTGTCGCACACGATAGCCTCGAACACGACGCGGGCGTTGGTGCGGCAAGCCTGAAGGCCCGTTTCGAGGAAACGGTCGGGCTCCGGCAAGAGCGGCAACGTGCGCAGCACGCTGACCTGCTCGCCGATCTCCCCCGCCTCGAACAGCTGGAGCAAGAACGCGGGCTGCTCCGCGGCCAGCAAGCGTTCGAAGGCAGAAGCCACGAGCGCCGCGCGGACGTAGTCGGTCAAGGTCCAGTGCGGGCGCGTCAGCTGCTGCAGCTCGGGGGAAGGCTCGACGGTCGACGGCGCCGCACCTGCCAGACGTCGCGGCACGCTGGCGTAAAGCGCGCGAAACCCGACCCTCTGCGGCTTTTCGAGATCAGCCTGCGCACGCTTGAGGAAGCGGTCGGAGTCGCCCCAATGCCGGCCGACGAGCAGCCGCAGGTCCCGGGCGCGATCGGACATGCTCGAACTTTACAGCGGCGGCTGCGGCGGGCAAACCTCGGTCGGCAGCGACGTGATCCAGTCGTCGATCAGCTTGCTGCCGTCGGTATCTACCACGCTCGAAGCGATCCTAGGCATGCGTAGGTGGTCGAGCGAATGCATCCGCACGGACATGGTCGAATCCGCCGGGTTACCCGGCACCAGCCGGTAGTCGGGCACCAGACCTACTTCGCGTTCTACCGCGTTACACAGGGCGGTGTCCGCGAAGGGCGTCGTAAAGCGCATATCGATGCTGCTGAACTCGCCGCCTGGCCGATGACAAATGGCGCAGTTGGTCTGCAGGTACGACCGAGCGCGCTGCTCGAGCGGATCAGGGCCGAACGGGTCGGGTAGGCCCGGCAAATTCTTGGGCGGCGCGTCGAACAAGCCGAGCTGCTCGAACTTGTCGACTTGGTTCATGGTGCCCTCCGCGTAGGCGAAATCGGAGCTCAGCTGCGGCGTGCTGGGGCCGAGCGAACGCCCGGCATAGCGGATATGACACTCCAAGCATTGCGAACGGCTCGGGTAGTGCCAGGACTGCGTGCCGCTGCCGACCGGCTTGTCCTTACCGGCCGGGTACTCGGCATCATCCACCAGCGTGGCCTCGGTCCCGGCGTCGTCCCACTCGTAGCTGAAGCCCTTCCAAATCGTCAAGCTGCGCCGCATGAGCAGGCGCGTCTCGATGCGCTTTTCTTCGATGCTGAAGCTCTTGACCAGCACGGTACCGATCGGCACCTGCCAGTGCCCGTCGTCCAGACCGTCACCACCGCCGCCGGGATCACCGCACAGATCCGCGTCGGTCGCGCAGTCGACCACGTGAATCTTCTCGCCGTCGGGCACGCGGATGAAGCGCTCCTTCGTGGCGCCGTCGGACCACAGCGCGCTGCGCACCGAATAGGGCACGAGGCCAGCAGCCGGAAGCGCCGGATCCAGCATATTCACACACTCGGTTTCGCTGAGCAGTATCGGCTGATCAACATCCATGTTGGACATGCTGCAGCCAGCGCCGGCGCCGCCCGAGCCGCCGCCACCGGCCGCGCCGCCCGAGCCGCCGCCACCAGCC
>DATEDZ010000331.1:0-54060 GCA_035281385.1 Polyangiaceae bacterium | reverse complement strand
CTGGGCCGCAGCCAACACGGGCCTGCCCTGCACGGGGAGCGGCACCACGACCGCGCAGCGCGTCGAGACCGATCGCGTGCCCTCGGTGTGGCTGTTCTCCCTGAACTACGACCTGGGCAGACCCTTCAAGTCCACCAACGGTGGCGTGAACTGGACGGATTTCATGGGCGCCAACGCGTCGTTCTTTGGCAACGATTTCGCCGTCGGAACGTACTCGAGCGCGACCGGCTCGACCGTCTACGTGATCAACGGCAACCACGTGGCGGTCACCCAGAATGGGTCGGCTTGGGTCTCCGTCAATCTACCCAACAACGCCAGCATGAAGAAGCTGGTCACGCATCCCACCGAGCCGTCTACGGCTTTCGCGTTGACGGCTCAGGTCGGGGTCTCGCGCATCTACAAAACCACCACCGCCGGCAAGATGGGCTGGACCAACATCACCGGCGATTTGCCGTCGAATGTGTTTCCGTATTCGTTCGTGGTCGACCCGACGAACGCCAACCTGATGTTCGTGGGCACGACCAAGGGCGTGTGGAAGTCGATCAACGGCGGCACCAACTGGGTGCGCTGGTGGACCGGCCTGGACAATGGTGGAACCGCCTGGGTGACCCAGCTGAGGCTCGGCGATTGGCGCGTCCAGACTCCGGGCTCTCCGCTCTGGATCTACGCGGGTCTCTGGGGCGGCGGCCTGTACAAACGCAACGCGGCCACCGACGATTGAGCGACGACCCGCACGTAAGCGAAGGCCCCGGCGCGAACGCACCTTCTCTCGCACACGATTAGGGAGAAATCAGGAGCGCACCAGGCGCGAACGAAAGGGCGCAACAGTGTTTTTGGGAACGTTACTGAGACTTGATCGGCCAGTGGAGCGGGACATCCATGGCGTCATGTACGACACGCACGACCACGACAATCTCTGCGGACACATCGACGAAGTAGGCCAAAAAGTGGCTAGCTGGTCTGCCGCGCTGGCTGATGTGAAAGAGTCGCCCTTCCGGTGGAAGACCGTCGCGATGATGCCCGAGTCCGGGAGTCTCGCGTAGGCGTTTGCGCGCCTCGGCGATCAGCGCGCGGTATTTCTTTACCTGCAGCGGCCCGAACTGCACGCGCGTCGAACGGAGGATGTCACGGATATCGGCCTTGGCCGTTTCGGTAAGGATCAACCGCACGGATTACCGCAGCGCTTCGGCTTCCGCCTCGTCCATGAACGCGTCGAACTCCTCATCGGACTCGAGCTGCGGACCATGCGCGCGAAGTGACTCCATGCCCTCGTCCCACGCTCCGCGCAGCAGACGGACACGTTCGGCGTCTAGCGCCGCACGCTGCTCCAGCGCTTCCTTGCCGGCGAGCAGCACGGCCCCTATGTTGGCGAAATGGCCGGCAGCGACCTCGGCTTCGGCGAAGCGGGCTACCTCTTCCGGAATCTCGCTGGGATCGATCTGTCGCGCCATGGCCAATTTCTTCAATGATCTTCGGGAAGTATCGCACGCAGCGGTTGCTCTGTCAACCGCGCGTAACCTCACGGGAAAGCGCCATCACCTGTCGTTGCAATCGCAGCGACGAATCAGCTAGCTCGGCTCCGAATCGAACGCAACGACCTCGCTCGAGCTCAAATTGGTCACGACGGCTCGGATCGCATCTCCAATCTGCGCGGCCGTACCGACCACCGTGATCAGCAGATCTTCGTCCGACAGGCGCCTCTGCACGGCGGCGTTGGCGGCGTCCCAGCTGACCCCTTTGATGCGCTCGAGGTAGGTCTCGTAGTAGTCCGCTGGCAGCCCGTACAGCTCGCTATCGAGCTCTAGCCCCACGCGCTTCGAAGCCGTGTCGAGCGCGAAGGCGTGCGAGCGCACCAAGAACTTCTTGGCCCAGCCGAGCTCCTTCTTGGTAATGCCCTGGGTGCGTAGCTTGTGCAGCATGTCCAACTGCAATTCGATGCAGGGCGCGGCATCTGCGGCCTTGGGAAACGTCCACATGCTAAAGGCCTGCCGGCGCCGGTCGATGGGCAAGCTCGAATAGGCGCCGTAGGACCAACCGCGCTTGGCCCGCACTTCCTGGGTCAAGCGCGCGGTGAAAGTGCCGCCGAACACGGTGTTGGCGACGTGCAGTGCCAGATGATCCTCGTCGGTCGGGTGGGTGCCGAGACCGCCGATCATGATCTGCGTCTGGGTCCGGTCCGGCTTGTCCACCAGCGTCAAACGCCGGCCGGGGATCACGCTCGGTTCTGGAGTCTCGTCCTTCGGTGCGCTACCGCTCGGCAGCTGGCTCTTGATCGCGTCGGCGATGGCCTCGGCGCGCGGGCGCTCGATGTCGCCAGAGAAAGCGAAGATCAGGTTGTCCGGTCGCAGGATGCGCCCGTATAGCGCCTTCAGGTCTTCCGCCTTGATGCGGCCGAGGCTCGAAGCGGTGCCGGTCACGGAGCGAGCGTAGGGGTGCTGGCCGAACACGCGGTGCCGGAACCAGCGCCGAACCAGCCCGCGATCGTCGTCCAGGGCCTCGGTCAGCTCGGCCAGGGTTTCACGCCGAATGCGCTCGAGCTCGGCTTCTGCGAAGCCGGGCCGGAGCAGCACGTCCTGCGCGATGCGCACCAAGCCGTCGAGCGAGCGGCTGATCACGGTGCCGTGGAACACCAGGGTGCTGGCCGAAACATCGGCGCCGAAGGCCGCCCCGAGCGCGTCGATCTCGGCGTCGATCACGTGGGCTTCACGTCCGCCGGCGGTGCGCCGCATCCAGCGCGCCAGCAGGCGCGTGGCGCCGCTCATCCCCGGTGGATCCAGGATGGCTCCGGTGCGCAGCGCAATGCTGACCGAAACCAGAGGAAGCGCCCGGCTGGTCTCGACCAGTACGCTGGGTGCCTTGACCTCGTTTGTCGCTGCGATGCTCATTCAGCCGCCTCCGACGCAGCCTTGCCCAGCTCGGGTCGCACGAAGATCACGCTGCGCTGCCGCGGATCGAGATAACGGCGGGCGGCACGCAGCAGGTCGCTCTGGGTGAGCCGGCGCGTGGCTTCTAGCCGCTCGAATGCGGCGGCCGGGCGCCCCAGCACCGCCTCGTAGAAGCCGATAGTCGAGGCCTTGCCGTCTGCAGTCTCGAGTCCGCCGAGCAGGCCCAGCTCGAAGCGCGCGGCTGCGCGATCCATCTCGTGTTGCGCTACCGGCTCCGCGACCACCTTCGTGAGCTCCTGATCGATGACAGTCAGTAGCTCCTCGGCGGTGTGGCCCTCGCGCGCGGCCGCGTACAGCTCGAACAGCCCGGGGTCGTGAAACGGGCCGACGAAGGCCCGCACCTCGCTGGCGAGCTCCAGCTCGCGCACCAGGCGTTGGTGCATGCGGCTGGCCCGGCCGCCAAACAGCACCTCCGAGAGCAGCGAGATGGCGGGGTGATCGAAATCTCCGAGCGCGGGCGCATGATAGCCGACGACCAACTTCTCGGTCGCGGTGGGTTTTTTCACTTCCACCCGACGTTCACTGGTCTGAGGAGGCTCGGGCTGCGCGTTCTCGATCGGCAAGGTCGAGCTGGAAAGGACGCCGTAGTTCTGCGACACCAGGCGCAGCACGTCTTGAGCCTTGAAGTCGCCGGAGATGATCAACGCAGCGTTGTTCGGGGCGTAGTACGCCCGGTAGAAGGCCTCGCAGTCACCGGTCGTGAAGCCTTCGATGTCCTTCATCCAGCCGATCGTCGGCCACTTGTAGGCGTGACGTGTGAAGGCGGTGGCCCAGAGCAGCTCGCTGACGGCGCCCTCGACGTCGTCGTCCACGCGGTAGCGCCGCTCGTTGGCGACGACCTCTTTCTCGCTCGTCACCTGCGGCTCGCGTAGCACGAGCTTGCCCATGCGCTCGGCCTCGAGCTTCAGTACCAGCCCCAGTTGGTCCTTGGGGATCGCGATGTTGTATTGGGTCCAGTCGAGCCAGGTCGAAGCGTTGCTCTCGGCGCCGGCTTCCTCGAGCTTGCGGTCGAACTCGCCGGGGCCCCGTCCCTCGATCTCGTTGAACATCAAGTGCTCGAACAGGTGCGCCAAACCCGTCTTGCCCTCTTGTTCGTGCCGCGAGCCCACTTTGAACCAGGTGTGCACCGACACCACCGGGGCCGCCCTGTCCTCGCACAGCAAGAGCTGCAGGCCATTGCTCAGTCGAAAGCGATCGATGCTGAGCGAAGCGCCGAACGGGATGCTCTCGATGAGCTCGAGCTTGCCGTGCTCCGGCGCGCTGGCGTTGATGGTGTTCAGGTGCTTTTGAAGCGCAAGCAGTCGACGAGCACTCGAGCCCTGCATCTTCGTCATTCCTCCAGTTTGAGCACGGCCAGGAAGGCATCTTGCGGCAATTCCACGTTGCCCACAGCTTTCATGCGCCGTTTGCCCTCTTTTTGTTTCTCGAGCAGCTTGCGCTTGCGCGAAATGTCGCCGCCGTAACACTTGGCGGTCACGTCCTTGCGCAGCGCGCGCACCGTTTCGCGGCTGATGATCTTCGAGCCGATCGCGGCCTGGATCGCGACCTCGTATTGCTGCTGTGGCACGAGCTGTTTGAGCTTGGCGGCGAGCGCGCGGCCGCGCACGTAAGCTCCTTCACGATGGACAATCACGCTCAGCGCATCGAGCGGCTCGCCGTTCAGCAGCATGTCTAGCTTGACCAGCTCTTCGGCGCGGTACCCGGTAAGCTCGTAGTCCATGCTGGCGTAGCCCCGGCTCACGCTCTTCAGCTTGTCGTGGAAGTCGAGGATCACCTCGGCCAGCGGCATTTCGTAGCTCACGACCACGTGATCTTTGGTCGCGTAGTGTATGCCGATCTGCTTGCCGCGGCGCCCTTCGCACAGGGCCACCACGGGGCCGACGTATTCGGAAGGCACGTGCACGGTCAGCTTGAGGATCGGCTCCTCGATGCGATCCAGGTTGCCGACGCTGGGCATCTTCGACGGATTGTCGACCTTCACCAGCTCGCCCTGCTTGTTGTAGGCGTGGTAGACGACGCTCGGCGCGGTGGTGATCAGGTCCAGGTCGTACTCGCGCTCCAGCCGCTCCTGGATGATTTCCATGTGCAGCAGGCCCAAGAAGCCGCAGCGGAAACCGAAGCCGAGCGCGTCCGACGTGTCGGGCTCGAACTGAAACGACGAGTCGTTCAGGTGCAGCTTGGACAGCGCGTCGCGCATGTTCTCGTATTCGGCTGGGTCGGTGGGGAAGAAGCCGGCGAACACCATCGGCTTGACCTCGCGGAAGCCGGGCAGAGGTTCCTTCGACGCGCCGTGGTAGGTGGTGATCGTGTCGCCGATCTTGGTGTCCTCGGTGCTCTTGATGTTGGCGGCGACGAAACCGACCTCCCCGGGACCCAGCTCGTTGATGGCGGTCGCGTGGGGAGAGAAGCAGCCGATCTCGGTCACGTCGTAGGTCCGGCCGGTGGCCATGAACTGCACGCGATCGCCCTTGCGCAGCGTGCCTTCCATCACGCGCAACTGGATCACCGCGCCGCGGTAGCTGTCGTACCAGCTGTCGAAGAGCAAGGCGCGCAGCGGCGCATCGGGCGCGCCCCTGGGAGGAGGGATGCGCGCCACCACGGCCTCGAGCACCTCGCGCACACCCTGGCCGGTCTTGCCACTGGCGAATAGAGCGCCGCTACAATCGATGCCGACGACCTCTTCAATCTCCTCGGCGGCTCGGTCGACGTCGGCCGAAGCCAAGTCGATCTTGTTGAGCACCGGGATGACTTCCAGGTTATTTTCGATGGCCAAATAGGCATTGGCAACCGTCTGGGCCTCCACGCCCTGCGTCGCGTCGACGACCAGCAATGCTCCCTCGCAGGCGCGCAGGCTGCTCGAGACTTCGTAGTTGAAGTCGACGTGCCCGGGCGTGTCGATCAGCTGTAGCTGGTAGTCGCAGCCGTCCTGCGATCGAAAGCGCAGCCTCACCGACTGCGCCTTGATGGTAATGCCGCGCTCGCGCTCGAGCTCGAGCTTGTCGAGGAACTGGTCGACCTGTTCACGAGCCGTGATCGCGCCGGTCACGTCTAAAATGCGATCGGCCAGCGTGCTCTTTCCATGATCGACATGAGCGATGATGGAGAAGTTTCGAATCTTGCTGGGATCGGTCGGCATCGAGCGCGGAAGGGTCGGGAAAGACTTGGGGGCGGTAGGGCGTCGGCAACGGTAGCCCGCCGGTGCGGCGCGGCTCTCTAGCGCTGACCCCGAAAGGTCACCAGTCTCGCGGTCGGCTTATGCCCCAGCCCCGGCCGGTGCGCGCGCTTTCATTTCTTGGCGGCTTTGGGAGGCGTGTCCGTCAGGCTCATTTGGCCTGGGAGCGCGTGCTCATAGCGTTTCAGTACCAGATCGATGCCTTCCCGGATGTACACCGCGACCGGCACCTTCGTCCGCGTGTGCAGAAGGCGCAATTTATCGCTCTGCTCCTGCGTGATGTAGACGGTGGTGGAGATCTTGCTACGTGACATGGCGCTCTTTTTCCGGCCAGGGGTGTGCTGACTCCGCCGGAAGTGCCAGCCGTTACAATAGATGCCCCTACACGTGTTGTCAATCGTTACGGGCGGCCAGGGAAGGAGAAAATGCTTTGTAATTTCAATCGGTTGGTTCCTTTGCGTCAGGCCTTTGATCCGATGGAGGCGACTGGGCCAAAGCCCTTGCGAGCCCCTGGAGCGACGCTGAAGTGGCCAGGATAAAAGGGGCGGGATGAGGTGTGGCCTTGTGGCACTTTCCTGGGGCCGCCTGTACGGACGCGCTGCGCCGCGCTAGAAGGCGAAGCGCGGCCTGCGAGCTCGCTAGCTTTGGTCATAGGGAACACGCAGATGAAAAACACAGAAGAGTCGAGGAGTTGGACCTGCATTGTCCTGCTTCTGAGCGTGCTCGGATGCTCGGGCTCGGGCTCGGCTGGCGGGGGTGCTGCGACCGGCGGCATCACCCGGCGTGATACGGCCATCAAGCACGAGGCCTGTGACACCGCCGGCGCCGCGGAGAAGATCGACGCCAACAACGACAAGCGGCCCGACATTTTCATCGTGCGGGATGGCAGCCGGGAGGCCTGTCGAGCCATCGATCTCAACTTCGACGGCGCTATCGACTCCTACGCCTACAACGATGGTGCGGGGCGGCTGCGGCGCCGCGAGTACGACTATGACCGCGATGGCCAGATCGACGAGATAGCCACCTACTCGAACGGCGTGCTGACCGAGAAGGACCAGGCTACCTCGATGGCGCGTCGCCTCGATACTTGGGATTTCTATCAGAACGGCGCGCTGGCTCGCAGCGAGCGTGATTCCAACGGCGACGGCATCATCGACCAGTGGTGGGAGTACACCAAACCCGGTTGCCCGATGATCCACGCCGACGTGAACAACGACGGCAAGCCGGATCCCGGGGCCACTGTGGATTACTGTAAGGAGACCGGCTACGTGCCGCCCGAACGCCAGGGCCACGCCGCGCCCCAGAGCCCGGATTTCAACAAGGGACTTTCGACGCCGACCGAGGTCGAGAGCAAGCCTGCCGATGAGGCCAAGCCCCCCGCAGGCAGCAAGGAGCCGAGCAAATGAACGCCACGCTGTCTCGTCGGCGCGCGGCGCCCCCCCCGCTCCTGGCATCGGTGAGCTTCGTCGCCTCGTTCGTTCTAGGCGCGTGCGGTGCATCGGGAGGAGGGCAAGCGCAGCCCAAGCTTTCGGACAAGCAGGTGACCGGCGTCGCGGCGGACGACGCCTCGCGCTGCGACTACAAGGGCCGCGCGGATCGCGAGGTTCAGGAAGTGCGCGGTCCAGGCGCGCAGCATCCCAACATCCGGCGCGTGTTTTCGATCGTCGGTGAGGGCGAGGACCGCAAGAAGATCCTGCTGTGCCGTGAGGTCGACAGCAACCTGGATGGCGCCAAGGACGTGATGCGGACCTATACCGACAAGGGAGAGCCGCTCAACGAGCTGGCGGACACCAACTTCGACGGCAAGGTGGACACCTGGATCACCTTTTCTCGGGGCCGCATCGCCAAGGTGCAGCTCGACAAGTCGGGCAAGGGTCAGCCGGAGGAAGTGAAGTTCTACGTCAGCGGCAAGCTGGCCCGCGCCCAGCGCGACACCAATCACGACGGCAAACCGGACCAGTGGGAGATCTACGACGAAGGTCGCCTGCAGCGCCTGGGCGTTGATCTCGACTTCGACGGTCGCGTTGACCGCTGGGACCGCGACGAGCTTCAGCTACGCGACATCGAAGCCAAGGAAAAGGCCGAAGAGGCCAAGGCCAAAGAGCTCGAAGAGGCCAAGAAGAAAGCCGAAGAAGCCGAAGGCAAGCCTGCCGAAGGCCACGTAAGCCCGAGGAAGCGCTAACGCGCGTCGCTGGGCGGGGGAGGCAACAGGAAGACGGGAAGGCGTCGCTCATGCGAGGCGGTCAGCAGCCGCTCGATTTTGGGGCGCCACACTGACTCATGCCTGCGTCGTGTTGTACGGATCCGTAAAGGGCGACGCGAGTGGCGGCTTCGATGCGGCGCCCCCCAAATTCCCGTCTTCCCGTCTTCCTGTTGCATTCAGGGACCCGCCACGAGGCTGGGGCGTGCTAGGGACCCGCGACGCAAATGGAACGGCTTCAGAAGGTTTTGGCTCGCGCGGGCATTGCTTCGCGGCGTGCGGCCGAGCAGATCATCCTCGCGGGGCGGGTGCGGGTGGATGGGCGCGTCGTGCGGGAGCTGGGGACGCAGGTGGATCCACGCAAGAGTCGCGTCGAGGTCGATGGCACCAAGATCGTTGCAGAGAAGCTGATCTACATCGTGCTGCACAAGCCGCGCGGGGTGGTGTGCACGCTCAGCGATCCGGAGGGTCGCCCGACCATCCGTGAGCTGCTCAAGGGCGCCGGCGGCCGGCTGGTGCCGGTGGGACGCCTGGATTTCCACACCAGCGGCGCGCTGCTGTGCACCAACGACGGCGAGTTTGCTCAGGCGCTGGCACATCCCAAGCGTGAGGTGCCAAAGGTATACGTGGCCAAAGTAAAAGGCACGGTGGACGACGATGCGCTCGAGCGCTTTGGAGAGCGCATCGTGATCGATGGGCGTCCCACGCAGCCCGCGCACGTGAAGCGCTTGCGCTTCGAGGGCGACAAGACCTGGCTCGAGATCACCTTGCGTGAGGGACGCAATCGCCAGGTACGCCGCTTGGGTGAAGCTACCGGCTTTCCAGTGATGCGTCTGGCGCGCCTCTCGCACGCCGGCGTAACGAGTGAAGACCTGCGTCCCGGCCAGTGGCGGGAGCTCACCCGCGACGAGCTCGTGGACCTGAAGAAAACCTACGGCGTCCCCAAAAAAGTCCGCGCGCCCTCACTCGAGTATGAGCCCAGGAATCGCCATGCCCGCGCCGAAGGCCCCGCCGCCAAATTCGACAAGCGCACGCCGCGCCCCGACCGCGGAACCAAGCGGCGCTCCCGGACGAGTTCTCACTCAGATTCTGGCTTCTCGAAACGCAAAGCGCCGTCCCAGGGCGAGCGCGCGCAAAGCGCGCGCCACGAAGACCTCAACCGACCGTGGAAGGCCAGATCACGATCCGCGATCGAGGCCAGGCCCCAGCGAAAACCGGCGAGGCCGGGCGCCGATCGCGGTTCAGGTCGAAAGAGTCGCAGGACGCAATAAGCGAAGTGCGGAGGAGAACCAGAGCTACGTCGAAGCCCTGTGAGCCAAAGTCTTCGCTCCGTCTCTGAACATCACCGAGACTTTTCCGCCGTCTAACACGGCTTCGACGTAGCCTTCGCCGAACTTGGAGTGGAGGATGAGCTCGCCCTCCCGAAAGTGGCGGTCCATGCCGTACTTGGTGAAGGCGTCGACGGCCTTGCCGAGCGTGCGGTTGGCCCAGGTGTCCTGGCGCTCCTTTTCTGCGCGTGCTTTCTGCGTGACGCGCTGAGCGGCCGTCGCCTTCGGCTCTGGCTTCTTGTTACGAATGAAAACTCCGGGGCTCGTGGGTGCGCGCGGCGCGCGGTAGTTGTGCTCGGAGTTACAGGTCTGACAAATCACGCGCTTGGGCGCGCCGCCCACCATCGCCACGATTCGATGTCCGAGGTCCATGCGGCAGCGGGTGCAGTAGGCGTCGATCTCGCTGCCTGCGGTAAGTGACTTCACGTTTGCTAAGTCTCCGGGGTTTTGTCGTCGCTCGGCGCTGAATCTTTCTCAGACTCGACCGGTTGTGAAGCCCTGTCTTGGTTTCCCGGTGGCGAAGGCGGTGACGACGCGCGTTTCACGCTCACCTTCGAACGCACGTCCGGTGTGGGACGGCTGGGACGCGACTCGTTGGGGATGAAGCGCACTTCGGTCTTGATTTCGAACGAAAGGGCGGTAAGGCCCCGCACGATGTCCTCGGCCAAGTTGGAGTGCTCGAGGAAGTCTCGCACCTCGCGCGCCACCACCCGGTAAAGCCCGTTCTTGGTGTCGTCCAGCGTCCCGAACAGCGCACCCAGGGTCTCCTTGGGCAGCTTCATCTCGGACATCAAGTGCCGCACGTTCTCCGGCCCTTCGCTCAAGCGTTCGTAGCCGGCCTCGATCACCTTGCGCACGATCTCGCGGAGCGCACGCTCCAGGCGCTTTTCTTCGCGCTCGGGCTCCTCGCGATCGGGTGGGGGAGGGGGCTCGGTCGGCACGCAGCCTCGGTCCCGGCGTGGTAGCTTGCCGCATCGCGTCAGTCAATCCAAACTACGGAACCGCGTGAGTCTTGGAAGAACAGATCGCGATCGGCAGAGCAGGAACCACCCCCACGAGAACAAATCGGCGAGGCCGGGCGCCCACTGCGCTAAAAAGGGCGACGCTCGCAAGAGCTGGCTGCGAACCTGCTCGAAATACCACGCCGCCGCTCAACTCGACTCATCGGTCACGGAAACGGCTTTCAAAAGAACAGGATGATGCAGAAGTCTTGAAAGACCTGAAGCCTTTCGGTGAGCGGCGCGCGCGGTTGCTCACGGCCATGCACCCCGGCGTGCTCGTGCTGTTCTCGACGCCCACGGCCCTGCGCAACAACGACGTGGAGCACGAGTATCGGCAGAGCTCGGACTTCTTTTACTTGACCGGCTATGACGAGCCGGACAGCGCGCTGGTGCTGTCGAGCGTCGCCGAAAAGCAACCCTTCGTGCTGTTCGTGCGTCCGCGTGATCCGGAGCGCGAAACCTGGGACGGCCGCCGCGCCGGCATCGAGGGCGCGGTGCAGGAGTTCGGCGCGGACGTGGCGTACCCGATCGCGGAGTTGGCTCAGCGCTTGCCAGAGCTCTTGCTCGGCGCGAGTGAGCTGCACTGCGCGATCGGACGGCATCGTCAGCACGACGATGCTCTGCTGTCAGCGCTCGAGGGCGCGCGCCGTCGTGGACGGCGCGGCGCTACGTATCCGACGCGCCTGGTGGACGCCGAGGTATTGCTGCACGAAAAGCGCCTGTTCAAGCAGCCGGAAGAGCTCGAGATCATGCGCCGCGCCGCGCGCATCAGCGGTGAGGCGCACCTGGCTGCGATGAAGGCCGCCGGGCCTGGCGTCAACGAGTGCGAGATCGACGCGCTGTTTCGCGGTATTTTCAGGCGCAACGGCTGTGAACGCCCTGCCTACGAGCCGATCGTCGGCTCGGGACCCAACGCCACCATCCTGCACTATCGTCGCAACAACCGCGTCATGCAGGACGGCGAGCTGCTGCTCATCGATGCAGGCTGCGAGCTCGACTACTACGCCTCCGACGTTACCCGTACCTTTCCGGTGAATGGGCGCTTTTCTCCAGAACAGCGCGTCATCTACGAGATCGTACTTTCGGCGCAGCAGCGGGCGATCGACAAGGCCAAGACCGGCGCGACGCTCGACGACGTGCATTTGACCTCTGCGGAGGTCATCAGCGCTGGTTTGATTGAGCTGGGCTTGCTGAAAGGCCCGCTCGACGAGGCGCTCTCCGAACAGCGCTACAAGACCTATTACATGCACAAGTGCAGTCATTGGCTGGGTATGGACGTGCACGACGTGGGCGCCTATTGCGACAGCGGCAAAGGCAGGCCGCTTGCGCCGGGCATGGTGCTCACCGTCGAACCGGGCATCTACATTTCGGAGCACGCCACGGGTCCGGCCGAGCGCTATCGGGGTATCGGGGTTCGGATCGAGGACGACGTGCTCGTCACCGAATCGGGCAATGAAGTGCTCACCGAGCACATTCCGAGAACGGTGGATGCGCTCGAACGCGCCTGTCAAAGCTGAGGCCCTGGCCACGCGGTTGCTGGTCGCCCTGCTCGTTTTGCCCGGCGTGGCTTGGGCCGATCTGGAGGATCCCTTCAGCGAGCCCCGCCGACCGCGACCCGTAGAGGCAGACGTGCCGCCGGCGCCCGCCCGTACCCCCCGCTCACAGCAGGGTTACCAGCACTGGATGGGTGGTCTCTATTTCGGGCGTGGGCTTCGCCTCAACAATCCGTATCGGCTCCAGACCGTGCTGGGTGACGACGCGGAGTCCCTGTCGCTGACCGCCAGTTATTTGGATCTGCACGCTGCTCGCACTTTCAGCGGCCCGGATGGCTTCGAGCACGGCATCGCCGCGCACTTCTCGGTCGCCGTGCAGGGCATCAGGCAAGAGGTGCTGACACCGTCTTATCTGCTGGCTCGGCGCTTCGGTCCGCGCATGCTCGGCTACGCTCGCGCTGGTTTCCCGATCGTGCTCGAGCCCGATGCCGCCGTGGGGCTGGAGGCTGGCCTGGGCGGCGCGTATTTCCTGTCAGCCAGCCTGGGCATCGGCGCGGAGCTCGATTTCAGCTTCTTTTACGGCGCGGCGACCATCGAAGAAGCGGCCACGGTGATCCCGGTGATGTCGCTAGCGTTCGGCATGTTCTTCGATTGGGAGTTCCTGCCGTGAAACGCTGGCCCGCTCAGCTCGTCAAGTCCTTGCTCGGCTTCGTGGCGCTGGCGTTTTGCGCAGCGCCGGTACCGGGCGACGTGGGTGGCTGCGGACAGGAGGCGCAGGATCTCGATCCGATCGAGTTCTTTTCGAGAAAGCAGAACATCGAATGCGCGCACTGCCAGGAGTGCGAGATTGTCAGCGAAGCGTGTTTGCGCGCCTGTGGCGACGTGCTGGTGCAGTTCGAGTTTCCAGAGTCCTGCGCGCCGCTCGTGCACGACGGCGAGGTTTGCCTGCGCGCCCTGGGTGACGGCAGCTGTGACGACTATCGGGAATACATGAGTGACACCGCTCCGAGCGTCCCGACCGAGTGCAACTTCTGCCCGGTTCGAGAGGGACCGTGAGGCTGCGTGCGCTGCTGGTCGCGCTGCTGCTGGGCCTTGGCGGTTGCGCCAGTCTGCCGACCTTGACCGAGAGACCCGAGGACTATCACCTCTATCGAGCGATTCGCATCGCGCCCACTCAAGAGCAGCGGCTGCGCGCGGCCTCTCGCTACCTGCGCGAAGTGCCCGGCGGCGAGCGCCGTGAGCAGGTGCAGCGCTGGTTCGACCATGCCGAGGAACAGTACTACCTCAAAGCCTTCCAGCGCCTGCCCAACCTCTACGCCTACGTCGAGGCTCTGCCGCAGGGCCCGCACATCGCCGAGGTGCGCTCGCGCATCGTCGCGATCGAGGCGCGGCGCGCGGCGCGTAGCGAGCACGAGATCAAAGAGGACGAGCGCATCGCCGCGAGCCAGGAGCGACTAGCTCGGGCCGACAGCAGCCGTCGCGCGTTCGTGAGCGTCGTCAAGGACTGGACGTCGCGCCTGGCTCGGATCCAGACCTTCGGTCAGCCTACCTCGGAGCTCGACCACGAGACGATCTTCGCGCTGCAGCACAGCCTGCCACCCAGCGCCTGTCAGGGCCAGAAATGTCGCAAACTGCTGGAGCTGGGCTTCGAAGTGCCGGGTGAGCGCGAGCTGGTTTCGCGCGCAGCCCTGCTCGAGGTGGAGCTCCAGCTCGAGCGCGGCTTGCTGATGGGGGCGCGCTATGCAGGTCCCGAGCTTTGGACCCGGCTCGCTGAGGCGTTGTCCTTGACTGCGCTGCCGAGCCCCAGCCCCGAGCAGCGCGCTGACGCGCTGAATCGTTCGACGCTGCTGATCCACGCGCTGCTCGAGCCGCTGCTGCCGGCGGCGGAATGCGAAGTCAAGACCGAGGCCCCGGTCGTACTCGAGCGCCGCTGCCGCGGACTGCGAGCGCGCATGCTGGCCGGTCAGAGCGGAGCGGAGGACGACGCTTTCGAGATCGCACCGGCGTCGCCCGCGGCCTCGGCCCCCGCAGCTACGCCTGCCGCGCCGTAGGCTATGCTCCGCCCCACATGCTGAGCGCTCCACACATCCCCTTCGTCACGCTGCCGGAGCTCACGCTCATACCCGCCGGTGTCTGGAATGACTTGCCGCCGGTCCCGCTTTCAATCAAGCCGTTCGGCTTCCTGGTCGCGACCGGCATCATCCTGGCTTCGTGGCTCACCCTCGTGCGTGCGCGCCGCATCGGCCTCGATGAAAACGTGATGAGGTCCTTCATCGTGTGGGGGGTCGGCACTGGGCTCATCGGCGGCCACGTGCTCGACGTGCTCTTCTATTATCCGGAGCGCCTGGCTGAGGACCCTTGGGTCCTTTTACGGCTGTGGGATGGGCTGTCCAGCTTCGGAGGCTTTACCGGCGGCGTGATCGGCATCTTGGGTTGGCGCTTCAAGCATCGTGTGCGGGTGCTGCCCTACGCGGACAACTTCATGGCCTTGCTGCCGGTGGGCTGGGCCTTCGGGCGTGCGGGATGTTCGGTCGCTCACGATCACCCCGGGCTGCGGAGCGACGCTTGGCTGGCGGTGCAGTATCCGGGCGGTGGTCGCTTCGACCTCGGGCTGCTGGAGCTGCTGTTCACGTTGCTGCTGATGGTGCTTTTTCTGTGGCTGGGCCTTCGGCCTCGGCCCTGGGGATTCTTCTCGGCCATCGCTTGCATCAGCTATGCACCGGTGCGCTTCGCACTCGACTTCTTACGTGAGCGTGAAGCCGTACCCGGGCATGTTCAGGGCGCCATCGATCCGCGTTACGGCCAGCTCACGCCTGCCCAATGGGAATGCTTCCTGCTGCTCCTTCTGGGCCTACTACTGCTCCGGCGCATGCTCTCGGAGCTCGATGGTGGTCGTGGTTTCGAGCCAGCGCAGGTGCCCTTGGCTTTCAGCGTGCCTGCCAGCGCGCCCTCAGACGCGAAGACGTAGCGCGCCTGGCGAAAGCTCCGCGCTGAGCGGCAATCGGCCCGGCGTCTCGCCGTCCATGTCCACCAGCACCTCCCTGCTCGCGATCAGCGGCTCGGCCTCGACACGCTTGCCACGCGCCACGGTAACGCCCGGCTGACCCAGGTGTGATCCCTGGTAGATGTGCTGCGCCAGCGCGATGCCCTGGACCCGCGACAAATCGTGGAGCGCGACTACGTCGAGCAAGCCGTCGCTCGGATCGGCATCGGGCGCGATCATCATCCCGCCTCCGAAATAGCGGCCGTTGGCGAGCGCGACATTGAAGACGGGCGCCTCGAGACAAACCTTGCCATCGACGCGCACCCGCACCGGCGCGTTCTTGTAGACCAGCATGGCGCGCAGCGTCCCCAGGAAGAATGCCGCCTTGCCGCCCATCCATTTCGGGCTCGAGTTCACGATGCGATCGGTGAGCCCCCCGATGCCGAAGCTCGTGATGTTGATGAACGCATGGCGCACCGTCGCGCCTTCGTGGCTCGTCACCGACAGGATGCCCAGGTCGAGCGGTCGCGGAGTCGCCGATAGCAGCCGCGCCGCAGCCTCCTCGACCGAATCAGACAGCCCGAAGGTGCGCCGAAAATCGCCGCCTGTTCCGGCGGGAATCAGCGCCAGATCCGGACCGCTTGCCACGGTTCCGTCTTCGTCCAGGTAACCTTGCGAAACATCGTTGAGTGTGCCATCACCGCCGACCACGACGACGCACTCGACGCCGTCGCGGCGCGCCTCCCGCACCAGGCGAGCCGCGTCGCCGGGGCCTTCGGTATTCACGACCTCGGGCGCGGTGCCTGCCACCGTGAGCGCCCTGACAATGCCCGCTTTCTTCCGGGCAGCGCCGCCACTGGCGGCGGTCGGGTTGAGGATGACGCGTAGATGCACGCCCGGGACTCTACCCGGTCCTCCTGGTCTCGCGCGTCGGCCCTCCGGCCGGCATTTTTAGCGCGATCTGGCTGCGGTACTTGAACGCCGAATCCACGAAAGATATCGTCGCGGCGGGCCGTTTCCGATTGCCTCCTCCGCTTATGGGCACCGGAGCGCTCGATCTTACATTCAAAATAGATACGGACAGGAACGCTAATCAAAATGGCGACTGAGGACGCACGCAAGCTCTTTGTCGCGGGCTTGCCGGAGTCGATCACGGAAGACGCACTCCGCGAGATATTCGAAGCGACAGGTGGCAAAGTCACCGACGTGAGCCTGCCGCGCGATCGCGCGACGGGCAGGGTGCGAGGCTTTGGATTCGTGACGTTCTCGTCGCCTGAAGAGGCAACGACGGCGCGCGACTCCCTCGACGGTTCGCTCCAAGCGGGAAGGCCGATCTCAGTGAGACCCTTCTCGTCGGAACCGCCGCGCCGCGAAGGCGGCGCGGTGCGCGATCGCCCTGACGCTCCAGGAGGTGGTGGCGGAGGAGGCGCGGGACAAGAGGATCGCACGCTCTACGTGGGCAATCTGCCCTACGACGTGACGCAGCAAGAAGTCACCGCTCTCTTTACCGACAATCAGCTGGCGGCGCCGGTGCGTATTCATCTGCCAGTGGGTCCTGACGGAAGACTGCGCGGTTTTGGTTTCGTGACGTGCGCGAGCTCGGAGGTCGCCAATCAATCCCTCAGCACGCTGCGTAACCTGGACGTGCGCGGTCGTCGACTGATGGTGAACATCGCGCATCCGCGTGGCGAAAGGCCCGCTGGCCCTGCCCCGCGCGGACCGCGCAGCGAAGGCTTCGCCGGCGGTGGCGAGCCGCGCTACGTGCCGGAGCCGCCGCCCGCTGACGCGTCTGCGCGTCCGGTCGATGGACGACGTGCTCGCAATTTCGGCCCGCCTGCGCCGCCTGGTGGCGGCAGCGACTGGGACGACAAGAAGAAGAAGAAGAAGGGGCGCCGTGGTACCGAGGGCGGGGCGGCCGGCGCCAAGCGCGAGCGCGGGGGCGGGGGGCGCCATTGGAATAGCGATCCCGACGACGAATAACCCGCGCGAAACGAGAGCGAGAAAGCAGGAAGGATAGAAGGGAGACCCAGAAAAGAATTTTGCGCGGAACGCGCAAAATTGCTCTTCCTCTGACCTTCCACCCTTCCACCCGTCCTGTTGATTCCTTGCCTTGTTCCGTCCCCTTGGCCGAGGGGCCGGCGCAGGAATGCCGCGATGCATTGATTCCCGGTCAAACCACGTGCTACGACCGGCCTTCCCTGTGGCGGACGGATGAAGCCGGTCGTGGACACGACCGGCTGGCCCTCGCAGCCCCCGCCACTCCCCCTGATTCGATGATCTTCGACTGGCTATACGGCCTGTTCTCGAGTGACCTGGCCATCGACCTCGGCACGGCCACGACCCTCATCTATTTGAAGGGAAAGGGGATCGTGAGCTGTGAGCCGTCCGTCGTGGCGGTACAGCGTGATGCGCGTGGCGAGCAGCGAGTGCTGGCAGTGGGCCGCGAGGCCAAGGAGATGCTCGGCCGTACGCCGGGAAACATCCAGGCCATCAGGCCGCTGCGCGACGGCGTCATCGCTGACTTCGAGATCACCGAGGCGATGCTACGTTACTTCATTCAGCGCGCCAACAACCGCAAAACGCTGGTCAAGCCCCGCATCATCATCTGCGTGCCCTTCGGTATCACCGAGGTCGAGAAGCGCGCGGTCAAGGAGAGCGCGGAAAGCGCTGGCGCCCGCGAGGTGTACCTGATCGAGGAGCCGATGGCGGCCGCGATTGGCGCGGGTCTGCCCATCACCGAGCCGAGCGGCAATATGGTCGTGGACATCGGCGGCGGCACCACGGAAGTAGCGGTGATTTCGCTGGCCGGCATCGTCTACTCGCAGAGTGTGCGCGTGGGCGGCGACAAGATGGACGACGCGATCGTCGCGTACATGAAGCGCAAGTACAACCTGGCCATCGGTGAACAGACGGCCGAGCGCATCAAGATCACGATCGGGAACGCCTACCAGCTCGAACAGCAGATGACGATGGAGGTCAAGGGACGCGATATGGTCGCGGGCGTGCCCAAGACCGTCACCGTCAATTCGGACGAGATCCGCGAGGCCCTGGCTGAGCCGCTCAACGCCATCGTGGAGGCCGTGCTGCTGGCGCTGGAGCGGACGCCGCCCGAGCTGGCCGCCGACATCGTCGACAAGGGCGTGGTGCTCACGGGCGGCGGCGCGCTGCTCAAGAATATCGACGTGCTCTTGCGTGAAGAGACGGGCTTGCCCGTCATGGTGAGCGACGATCCGATTAGCGCCGTGGTGCTCGGGAGTGGCAAGACGCTCGACCACATCGAGCTGTTGAAGGAAGTCACGATCGGCTGAGGGCCGTCACGTGGGCTCCTTCAAACGCCTCCGCGACACGATCATCGTCGTGATGCTGCTGTCGGTGCCGTTCTTCTTCTTGAGAGCGAGTATTCGCAATCCACAGGACACCAACCCAGTGGTGTCCGCGCTTTCGCGCATCGGCGCGCCGCTCGAGTACATCGCCGCGGCCGCTGCGCGCTTCGTGTCGGATCACATCAGCCGCTACGTGTACTTGGTCGACGTCAAGCAAGACAACAACCGCCTGGCCTACGAGAATGCGCGCCTGACCGCGCGTGTGCGCGAGCTGGAACAGGCGCAGGCGGACAATCGTCGCTTGCGGCGCTTGCTCGGTCTGCGCGACACCATTGCCTACGAGATGGTGAGCGCGCTGGTAGTGGGCAAGGATACGACCGAATTTTTCCGCGTCGCCCACGTGACGCTGGATAGTCCGCACGCCAGCATTCGCCCGGACATGCCGGTGATCGCGCTGGACGGAGCAGTGGGAACCATCCAGCGCGTGGCCGGTGAGAAGCTCGACGTGCAGTTGACCGTCGACAGCGGGTTCGGCGTGGACGTCGTGGTGGAACGCACCGGCGCGCGCGGCTTCGTACGCGGCGAAGGGGATCGCTCGCGCTACTTGGTGCGCGTGGAGTGGACCGAACGGCGCGACGAGGTCGACGTCGGCGACATCTTGGTGACGAGCGGTGTGGGCTGTCGGTTTCCCAAAGGCATTCCAGTGGCGCGCGTGAAGTCGGTCGAGAAGAAGAAATTCGGTATCTACCAGTCGGTGGTGGCCGAGCCGACCGTGGACTTTTCACGACTCGAAGAAGTGCTCATCATCCTGACCGACGTGAAGGACTGCGACACGGGCACAGCTGGTGCTCGGCGTGGGAAGAACAAGGGAGGCTGAGCGTGCGCAGCGCGGCTTACCTGGGCGTCGCGGTGTTATTGCTGCTGATTCAGTCGAATCTATTTCGCATGCTCGGCCCCCTCAGCCATCTGCTCGGTGATCGCATCACCCACGGCGCGACCCCTAGCTTGCTCTTGCCGATGGTGGTGTACCTGGGGGTGTACGAGCCTTCGATGGCCAAGGGTGCCGGGTTGGCCTGCGCCATGGGTTATGCCGAGGACATCTTGGCCACCGCGCCGATCGGCCTTTTCGCCTTCGTGCACGTGGCCATCTGGTGGCTGTCGCGCGTGGCGGGCGTGCGCTTGACCGCGCAGACCTGGCTGACGCGCGCCTCGCTCGGCTTCGCGTTTGCGCTCGTGCAGAGCGCGATCGTGCTCACTGTCGTGGCGGTGTTCGGCACGGACAACCGCCGGCCGGTCAGCATGGCCAGCGTCGTGGTTGCCAACGCCGTGACCACCGCGTTGGTCTCGCCGCTGCTGTTTCTGCTAGCCCAGCGCTTGCGCCAGGGGGGTATTTCGCGAGCGCCCGCGGAAGGAGCCGGCTAGCGCCGTGGCGCTGCTCAGCCAACGCTCGGACGTCGGCGAGTTCCGCCGCCGCTATCGCTGGTTGGTGCTGGCTGCTGCCGCCACGTTCCTCGTACTAGTCGGTAGGCTGGCGCAGCTGCAGTTGGTGCAGGGCGAAGTGCACCGCGCCCAGGCGCGCAAGAACATCATCCGTGAACGGAGCCTGGCCACCACACGCGGCGTGATTCGCGACACGCAGGGCCGTGTGCTGGCCGCCAACCGGCCGTCTTACAATGTACACATGACCCCGGCCGAGCTCGACCTCAGCGAGACCTGGCCCACGGTGGTCAAGCTCTTGCATATCGAGGAGCCCGAAAAGGCTGAGCTCGAGCGTAAAATCAAGGCGATTCAGGCGCTACCGGTCGGGGAAGAGAAGCGGCGCGGGCAGCAGCTGCTGCTCAAGGTCGACGTCGATCGCGACGCCGTCGCTTACCTGGAGACTCACGCGCGCGAGCTCAAGGGTATCGACGTCGTCTCGTCGCCGGTGCGCTACTACCCGTTCGGGGAGCTGGGCGCGCACTCGGTCGGCTATATGCGCGAGGTGGGCGCCGACGATCTGGTCAAGCTCGAGGAGCGCGGTTACCGCGCCGGGGATCGCCTCGGGGCGGTCGGAGTGGAACGGCGCTGGGAGAGCTACCTGCGCGGCCAGCGTGGCTTCAAGAAGATCGTGCGCGGGGTGTCACGTCGCGACGACGTGCAGGAGGTCGAAGAGCGCTACCTGGAAGAGCCGCGCCGCGTGGAGCCGGTACCAGGTCGAGACATCTCGTTGACGCTCGACATCGATCTGGTGGCGTCGATCGAGAAGGCGATGCGCGGACAGTTGGCAGGTGCGGTGGTGGTGGTCGACGTGCGCACGGGTCGAGTTCTGGCCGCGGTGTCCAAGCCTAGCTTCGACTCCAATGTGGTCTCGGGCGGTAGTGGAGTGAAGGCGGTGGCCGAGACCTTTCGACGGCTGAACGCCGACCCGCTCAAGCCCAGCTTGGACAAGACCATTTCGGCAGCCTATCCGCCGGGCTCGACCTACAAGCCGTTCAGCGCGCTGGCCGCGCTGTCCGACCGCCTGATCGACTCGACCACCGAGGTGGACTGCAAGGGTGGCTATGAATACGGCAAGCGCTTCTTCCGCTGCACCGGCGTGCATCGCCGGGTGCGGCTGCACGAGGCCATCGTGCAGTCGTGCAACACGTACTTCTACGAGCTCGGCGCGCGCGTGAACATCGATCGATTGGCGGCTGTCGGGCTCGACTACGGATTCGGCGTCAAGACCGGCATCGGCATCAATCCGGAGGCGCGCGGCCGCATGCCGACGCGCAGCTGGTACACGCGCCGCTACAAGGAGGCGTTCCGTGGCGGTTTCACGCTGCTGTCTTCGATCGGGCAGGGCGCCACGACCGTGACGGTGTTGCAGCTGGCATTGGCCTACGCGGCGCTCGCCAATGGCGGAACGCTGTACCAACCGCAGGTGGTGCGCAGCATCGAGACCAGTGACGGTACGGTGGTGCAGGACTTTCCTCCGCGCGTGCGGCGCTTGATCGAGCCGGACCAAGAGCAGCTGTCGCTAGTCAAGGCGGCGCTCGAGGGTGTGGTGACCGAAAAAGACGGCACTGCCTACAAAGAGCGCACACCGGGCGTCGATATGGCGGGTAAGACCGGAACGGCACAGGTCAGCCACGTCACCCCGCGCGGCGTGGATCCGGACAAGATCTGGTACTTCAATCGAGACCACGCCTGGTTCTCCGGCTACGCGCCGTCGCAGTCGCCGGAAATTGCGATCGTGGTGCTGATCGAGCACGGCGGAGGCGGCGGCAAGAACGCGGTGCCGATCGCCATGCGCGTGGTGCGCGACTGGCAGAAGCTCAAAGAGAAGCGGCTATCCGCGAAGGACGGTGAGCCAGCGCCGAGCGGAGGCAAACCTAACTGATGGCTGTGGCAGGCCGCATGATGTTCGGTCGGGCTCCGGCCATCGACCGTTACCTACTGATCGCGGTGGCGCTGGTGGTGTCAGCCGGCCTGGTCAACCTGTACAGCGCCACCAGCGTCTACGCCGACACGGCGACGCGCGCGCGCCTCGCCGACATCTACGTTTCGCAGGTATATTGGATGGTGGTCGGCGGTTTACTCGGCGTGCTCGTTGCTGCCATCGACTACCGCCACTACGAGCGCTTCGCGGGCCTGCTGTACGCCGCCGGCGTGTTTTCCTGCGGGCTGGTCTTCGTGCTGGGCAGCAGCACGCGCGGCGCGGTGCGCTGGATTCAGCTCGGCAGTTTCAATTTCCAGCCCAGCGAGTTCATGAAAGTGCTGCTCGTCCTGATGGTGGCTCGGCACGTCCATAACGATCACAAGAGCGAGCCTCGGACGCTGGTCGACCTGGCGCTGCCATTGCTGTTCATTTTGGTGCCGGTCGGGCTGGTGATGGCGCAGCCCGATCTCGGTACCGGCCTGATCCTATCGCTCACGGCCGCCACGATGCTGATGATGACCCGCATCCGGCGCCGCACGCTCTTGGCGCTATTCGCAGCCGTCGTGAGCCTGGCCTGGCTCGGCTGGAACTACGGCATGAAGCAGTACCAGAAGGATCGCATCACGAGCTTTCTGGATCCAGAGCACGACAAGACCGGGATCGGCTGGCACGCGCTGCAGTCCCAGACCGCCATCGGTAATGGCCAGCTCTTCGGCGAGGGCTACATGCAGGGGACACAGAACCAATTCGGGTTCTTGCCCGATCAATTCTCGGATTTTCCGTTCTCGGTCTTCGCCGAGGACTGGGGCTTTCTGGGCGCGGTGCTCCTGATCGGCCTCTATTGCTTCCTGTGTGTGTGGGCGATCCACGTAGCGTCGCAGGCCAAAGATCGCTTCGGAGCCGCTCTGGCCACCGGCGTCGGCGCGCTCATCTTCTGGCACGCCGTCTTCAACATCGGCATGGCCATCGGCGTCCTGCCCGTAGTGGGCGTCACATTGCCGTTATTCTCGTATGGCGGCAGCAGCGTCGTGACAACGCTGGTGGGTCTTGGGCTGCTGATGAACGTGTCGATGCGCCGGTAGTTGTCAGTTGTCAGTTGTCAGCGAAGCAGGCGTTCTCTCGCACTGACAACTGACAACTCTCTCAATCGATCGCGAACAGATCGCTCAAGTCTTCTTTCGTCAGTGTCTTGGCGCCGCCCGCATCCTCCGAGAGAACCGACGCCACCAAGTCCTTCTTCTTGGCTTTGAGCTGGAGGATCTTCTCCTCGATCGTGCCCGCGGCGACCAGGCGGTAGACGGTGACGACCTTCTTCTGGCCGATGCGGTGGGCGCGGTCCGAGGCCTGATCTTCGACGGCAGGGTTCCACCAGGGATCGAAGTGGATCACGGTGTCGGCCGCGGTCAGGTTCAGGCCGGAGCCACCCGCCTTCAGGCTGATCAAGAAGGCCGGTACGGTCGGATCCTCTTGGAAGCGGTCGACGCGCTCGGCGCGATCGATGGTGCTGCCGTCCAGGTATTCGTAACGAATCTTGTCCTCGTCCAGCGCTTCACGCACCAGTTTCAGCATCGAGACGAACTGGCTGAAGATCAGCACTTTGTGTCCGCCCGACTCGACCTCGTCGACCAGCTCGCGGAGCGCCGAGAGCTTGCCGCTGTCTTCGTGGCTGAATTCGCGGGGCAGCCCCAGCAAACGCGGGTCGCACGCCGCCTGGCGCAATTTGGTCAAGCCGGCCAGAATGTGCAGCTGGCTCTTGGCGACGCCGACGCGCTCGACTTCGCCCATCACGGTGGCGCGCACCTCGCGTAGCACCTGCAAATAGATGGCCTTCTGGTCGGGTGCCAGATCGATGATCTTGTCGACCTCGATCTTGGGCGGTAGATCCTTGGCCACCTCGATCTTGGTGCGGCGCAGGATGAACGGGTGGATGATCGAGCGCAGGCGCGCGGCCTGCTTGGAGTCGCCGTTGTCGATCGGGCGTGCATACTTCTCTTCGAATTTAGGCAGCGGTGGGAGCAGCCCGGGACTGACGAACTCGAAGATCGACCAGATTTCGCTCAAGCGGTTCTCGATCGGCGTACCGGTCAGGGCCAGGCGGCGTTCGGCGTCCAGCTCCTTGGCGGCTTGGGCGGTTGCGCTGAGCGGATTCTTGATGTTTTGCGCCTCGTCCAGGATGGCGTAGGTGAGCTTCAGCTTCTTGAGCAGGTCGATATCGCGCCGGAGCAGCGCGTAGCTGGTGATGATGACATTGGCGCTCTCGAGCTCCGCCATCTGGTCCTTGCGCCCGGCGCCGTGCCAGAGCGCGGTCGTCAGCGAAGGTCCGAAGCGCTCGATCTCGCGGATCCAGTTGGTAACGACGCTGGTCGGTGCCACGATCAGGGCGCGCAGCGCGGTCGCCTTCTTCTCTTGCTTCAGCGCCAGCAGCAGCGCGATGGTCTGGACGGTCTTGCCTAGACCCATGTCGTCGGCCAAGACGCCACCGGACGCGATCTCGTCCAGGAACTGCAGCCAGGAAAGACCCTGTTCTTGATAGGGGCGCAGCGTCGCTTTGAGGCCCTTCGGCTTCTTGGCCGCCTTGATCTCGTCGATCGAGGCTAGCTTCTGGAATAGCGCCTTGGCGCTGGCGGCGACACTCACCGAGCTGGCCTGTGCCATCAGGTCTTGCACGCTGCCTGCTTGGGAGAGTGGAATCTTGCCAGCCTTGCCACCGGCAGCGATCAGCTCGACCTCACGATCGATCATCTGCTGAATCGACTCGGCGTCGAAAGGAGCGAACGAGTTGTCGGACAATTTGACGAACTTCTTTCCTTCGCGGAGACATCGCTCGAGCTCCTCGCGATCGACACCGATGCCCTCGGCCTCGTACGAGATCTTCACGCCCAGCCAGTCCACGCCGCTCGAAACGCGCACGTTGGCCAGCACCGGCTTGCTACGTACGTGCGTGCCGACCAGGTGCTCGGGAACGTACAGGTCCCAATCTTCCGGAAGTGCGCCCACACCCTCCGACCAGAACTGGATCGCGCGCTCGCCGTGCGCCACGAAGTGGTCGCCGCTTTCGGTCGGCCTCAGTCCCAAATCGAGCAAGAGCTGCACGGCCCTTTGCTGCGCGGCGATATCGCAACGAATGCAGCGCGCGCGTTTCTGTCCCTCCTCGGGCGGCAGAATCAAGATGGGTGGAGAGATACCGTCGGCGCGCACCTCGATCTCCTGTGCACCATAGGCCGCTTTCAGAAAGACTTCGGCCTCCGTGAGTGAGCCCGCCGCCCGCATGTGGAAAGTCGGCTCCAGGTCGATCACGTCGGCGACCTGAGACAGCTCCGGCAGCTCCGCACCGACCTCCAGCGCCACGCGTGGCAAGCCATACGTGATCATGCCGATCAGCTCCGACGACGGTTCCGCGATGGTCGGACTGCGCAGCAGGCGACGCAGCGCCGCCGGCGAGACGCGGTGGTCGAGCTTGCGCGCGATGCCTTCGCTGGTGTCGATGTGCCAGCCCGGAGCGCCCTCGAACCAGCCGCCCGAGGTCAAGTTGAAGCGACGTCCATCGCCCTGGCGCTCGAAAGTCACCTTGGCCACGATCGTATCGGAGCCCACCATTTCCAGGTCGAAGCGCGGCTTGAGCACGTCGTCCAGGAAGCGCAGTTGCATCAGCGCCGGCTCGAGCAGCACGCGTCGGTCTTTGAGCTGCGGTAGGAGCTCGGACACGTCTTCGCCACGGATGTCGACCGCGGGATGCCTGGGGTTACCGCTCTCGAAACGCGACAGCACGCGCAGCGCGCTGCGGTCGCCGGTGGGCGACAGCGTCTGCCAGGTGAGCGCATGGCTCGGCAGCATCGGCGTGCGGTTGTCGACGTCGAGCACCGTCACGGTCAGTCCGCCTTGCCGCACGTGGACTCGGAACTCTAGGTTCAAGCTGCGACGGGCGCCTTCAGGCGACAGCCATGCGCCGATGCCGGTAGGCCGGGCGCTGACATCGTTCGGCGGCGGTACGTAGTGGCCCCCGCCGGACGGTAGCTGCACCACCTGCTGCTGGCCGCCGCGGCGCCTTCGATCGCGCCGCCGCCCGCCCTTGCCCCCGTCGGCGTTGCCGTTGTGGGCCGCTGGGGCCGCCGGTTGCGGCTGCGGCTCGCGGCGCGGCAGGTGGGCGCGCGCTCGGTTGCGTACGGTGATGAGCAGGGCCGCGACGTGCTTGCAGTGTTGGTTGGTCTTCTGAAAGGCGGGGCAAGTGCAGTTGGAGGTGATGCCCTCACCACCCAGACGAATCGTCACTTCGTACGGCTCCGGATCAGAGCCCTTCACACGGCCCAGCGCATAGGTTTCGTTCAGGCTGACTTCATCGACGACCTTGCGCTTCTCGTAGTCCAGGCCTCTGAGGAAGGTGCGAGCGCCGAGCAGGCGCCGCAGGCCGCGATCGGAAAGGGTCGATAGTGCATCTGCGAGTGAAGACAACGTTGCCTCTTGTGCGAAAGTGACGACAAGCATCAACCAAGTAAGGACGAAAGCGCGAGCGTAGTCAGTGCCACGACGCTCATCAGCGCCTCCACGCCCGTGGCCGCGCCCAGCCCGACCAGGTCCCCGAAGTGTTGTGGTCCACCTAGCGAGCCCGGCCCCGCGGGCTCGAGATGACGAAAGCGGCGACGGGCATCGCGCAGAGCGGCGCGGGTCGCGCGCGCGCCGAGCACGAAGGTCAGCCCGCAGATCACCACCGCGCCACCGAATCCGAATAACCCCGCGCGCTGGTCCTTGTCGCCGAGCAGGGCCAGAGCCAGCCCGAACGGCACGAGCAGCGCCCAAACCGGACCGAGCAGCCAGCGGTCACGCGCGCTGTCGAGCGCGCTATCGACGCAGGCCTTGTAGCTCGGTGTGAAGTCGGCTGGCACGGCGACCGAGCCTTGTCGGCGCGGCAGCCCCTTGAGCTGGCGCCTGACCTCGTCCGCCACGCCTCGCGCACCGAGCAGTGCTCGGCGTGATGCGCCCGCGGCGAACAGCAGCACGAGCACGATCGCGCCACACACCGCCGACAATTGGCGGCCTGGCGATGCCTCGAGGCTGGCCCCGTGCAATGCGAACAATCCTAGGAGCAAGCTGGCCGCCAAGGCGAGCGTGGCGTGGCTCGCGGCCGCTCCGCCGCCCACCGAGCTGGCTTCGTCCAGCCGGAGGCTCGAGCGCTTGCCCTCGGTTTCCAGGCGGGCGAGGCCGGCGGCGGCTTGCGCGGCGTCGCACAAGCTACCGAAGCCGGCCACCGCCATCGAGAATGGCGCCGTGGCCATCAGCCCCGCTACGAAAGCGGCCAGCACCAGGGCCTGGCTCGGCGCGGGCCCGTCGGCGAGCGGAACGCGCTCGGTCATCCAGAGAGCGATGGCCGGAAGCAACAACAACGGCAGCAAGCAGCTGAGCCCAGCTCCGGCGCCGCGCGCCACCGCCGCGCCGTCGCCGAAGCTGCGCGCTTCAGTGGTTTCACGGGCCGCGCTGGCATCGCGCCGCAGTGGCCACCAAGCCACCTGCGTCAGCAGGGCCGCCACACCCAGGCCCAGGGCTCCTGGCACGAACAGACCCAGCAGCGGCTCGACACGCAACCAGTAAAGGCCTGCGCACAGTCCGAAGAGCGACACCGAAAGCGCACTCAGCTGCCCGCGCAGCAGCGCTTGTTCGGGCGGTTCACTCTCCTCGGAGCGGGCCGCGAACAGACCACACATCGAACCCAGAATGCCGAAGGCGCGCAGGATCGAGATCAGCAGCAAGCAGGTGAGGGGCGCTTCGCTCGACGCAGGCTGGGCGGCCGCGCGCACCGCCAAAAGCGCTGCCGCCACGTTACCCGTTACGCCGGCAACGTAGCTCGACAGAGCTTGCGGCAACAGGCCGCCGACCTGCTCGCTCAGCAGCTCCGCCAGCGTTGCAGGGCTCCTCGGATCCATGGCGTCGAGCTGCGCTTCGCGCTCCGCAGTCGGCCCGCCACCGACCAGCGTCGCTGCCGCCAAGGTGCCGCCCCCGCGCGCCAGCGCCAGTGCCGCCACTGCTGCGCCCAAGGCCAGCGCCGGTAGCAAACGCACCACCTCGCTGGCCAGCGCCACGCTCGCCGTCGGTTGCGCGAATCCGCCCAGGACCGCGTACAGCGCCGCGAACGCCAACGCGACGCTGAGCAGCGCGAGGCCCTCACCGAACCCCGCGAGCGCGCCCGACGCCCGCAGCAGTGGGCGTAGCGAGCGTGAGCTGCCGCGAGCCGTTGCCGCCGCGGCCGCCGAGCAAGCTCGGGCGCCAAGCGCTACGGTCAGACGCGCCTGAACGAAGCTGCACAGGGCGCCCGCTAGTAAGGCAACGGCCATGAACGCGATCCGGCCCGTGGTCGAGATCTCGGAGCTCGGCTTTGCTAGGAGCAGCGACGAGCCCGCCAGGCCCATTCCGACCAAGCCGAGCAGGAGCAGCGCGTGGCCCCCCGCCAGACGCAGCAGCGCAACTGCTGCTCGTTCCACCGCTCCCTCGATCCGCTTCAGGGTGGGGGCTACCGGCCCACGCCGGACCTCCAGACGCCCCAGCAGCAGCGATAGCACGAGGCTGATCGAGCCGAGGGCGAGCAGGAGCGCGAGCTGGGTCACGGTTTTTCTCGTTGATGGCGATGGCCGGAAGTGACGAAGCGCCACTGGTACGCAGCCACGCCGTCTCGACTCCACGGTCCCCTCCACTGCAAGGCAGCTGCCTCCGCTCACTCAGGGACTTCGTGGGTGGACCGCGCTTGGCTGCCGCAGGTCCTGCCCCACCATCACTGGCTTCGCGGAGCAGCACCTGGCAGGAAGACCACCGGTGGCTCTCGGCACTCCCTCAGGAGTTAGCCTCGATGAGACGAAAAGGGACGTACCACGGCTCCCGGCCCCTCGGCAAGGGCGAGCAAACAGGGAGGCGGGGAGGGGAGGAGATTTGTTGGTTTTGGGCCAGCCGACCTGACTCCTCTAGCCATGGCACGGCGCGTTCGAGCTCGCCCCCCCCAAATACACTCTCCCCGTCTCCCCGCCTCCCTGTTGATTCCTTCTGGAACCTATCCCCCGAGCTTCTTCGATTGAATCACCATCAAATGGTACTTGCCGTACTCGCTCTGGCCCATGGTGAAGAGCACCTCCATCAGGAGGCGATAGGGGGTACCTTTGTCGGCGATGACGATGGCTTCCGACGAGGACGGATCCAGACCCTTGGCGCGACGGATCGCGACATCCGTCTTGCGCGCGGCCATCAGGGCGTTGCCTAGCGGCACGATGAACAGGTCGTTCGGACCGCTCCGCTTGTAACGCGCGTCCACACCGGCCTGGGCCAGCGACTCGCGGCCCGGCAGGCTCAAGATCTTCTCGTCCCCCACCAAGATCTGGCTCTTCGAGACGGTCACGAGCACGCCCTCTTGCTGGGGCTGAGTCTTGATGATGGACGCCGGCAGCTTCAGGTCGTCGCTCTGAGGCACGGCGGCGGTCGAGTCAGCCAGCGTCTTCAGCAGGAAGACGAGGATGATGGTCATGATGTCGAGCATCGCCGTGATGTTCAGGAAGTTCACTTCCTGTTCGTGAGCATTGCGGCGGACCGCCTTACGCAGCTCGGCTTTGTAGGTGACGACCGAAGGCTTGGGTGGCGTCGGACCCCCCGCGCCGGGACCCATCGGCTCACTCATCGCGGCACCCCGAATTGAATGTTCTCGAACAAGGCGTCGCCGGTGGCGGTCGTGCGCAGCGCGTCCATGACCGCGATCACGGTCTGGAACTCGATGCCCGGGTTTGCGGTGATGGTTGCCTGAGTCTCGTCGGCGAAGTCCGCCGAGCTGCCTTTCAGGCGGGCTGCACAAGCCGTCAGCGCCGTGAAATCGTACTTGCCGTTGGCCTTCGGCACCGCGATGCCGGCCCCCGCATCGTTGCAGCCGGGAGCGATGTTGCCGCCCGAAGCTTTCAGCGAGAAGCCGTCGCTCACGATGAACACCGACAGATTGAGCGCCTGTGACGGAATTTCCGCGCGCACACCTGTGCCCTTGTTGGCGGGAGGATTCGTCTCGATGCTGGCCGTGAACGTGACGGCCACGGTTGCCAGCACGAAAATCAGAATGTTCACGATGATGTCCAGGAAGGGGACGATGTTGAGCTCGCCACCTTCCTCGTCGGGAGCCAGCTCACGCGGCTGGCTCAGCCGGCGGATTTTTCCGCGCTGCGCTGCGGTAAGAGACATGGCTCTCCCTACTGCGCCCTCAGTACTGACCGGACTTGGAGATGGTCAGCATGTTGAAGGTTCGCTCCATGGTGGCCTCCAAATCGTGCTGAATGCTCTTGGCGCGCGTGTGCAGGATGATGTGGGTGATCATGCAGAACACCGCGATGCCCAGACCGAGGGCGGTGTTGTACATGGCCTCGGCGATGCCGTTGGAGAGCATGCGCTGCTTATCGGACTGAGACAGGCCCGGGGCGGCGATGGCGCCGAAGGTGGCGATGAGGCCGGACACGGTGCCGAGCAGACCGATCAGGGTCGCGATGTTGGCCAGCGACCAGAGCGCGCCGATGCGCTTTTCCGATTGCGGTTTGAGCTCCGACAGTTTCTCGCTGAGCGAGGCGTCGATCTCGTCCGGGCCCTTGTTGGCGTGAGTCAGACCCGACTTCACCAGCTGCAGGATGGGGTAGTCGTCCGCTTCGCAGAGCTTGATCGCGCGGTCGATGTTGCCCGCTGAGACCAGCTTCTTTACTTGCGCGAAGAACTCCTTGGAGTTGACTCGGTAGCGAGTCATCTGGAAGGCGAAGCGCTCGATGACGATGGTGAGCACGATGGCCGAGGTGCAAAGGTTCAAGACCAGAAAAGTCGGGTTGTGCTTGAACGCTTCGACGAGTTGGCTGGATTGGGCGCCTTCGGCGGCCGCAAGAAGCAGGAGATGCATTCCCCAAGTCCCTTCTGTTGCTTTGGGTGCTTATGGTGTGCCGGGCGCTGAAACTTGGCGCTCGTTCACTTCAAGCCGAGGACTATAGCCGGCTGAAAACTCGTTTTACAAGTCCACGTTAATCCCGGCTTTTTGACCACATCGGCTCCCGGCATACGGCCACGCCGCGGCGCACTAAAGCCCTGCCGCCCTACCGAACCCATGGCCGGCCGAGAATTCGCCAAGGCGCCAAGGAGACGCCAAGGCCGCCAAGGATTTTGGGTGCGAGAGCCTCGCGATGACGCGAGCCTCTGTCCCGGCGCGTAGCGGATTGGCGCCCTTGCTCTCTCGCTTGGCGCTCTTGGCGTCTTCTTGGCGGCCTTGGCGATTCTCGCCCGTCATTTGTCCGGGCGGAATGTTGCGGCGGAGCGCGAACAGCTTCGTAAAATCCAATCTCTCTTGACTGCCGGGGTTCCAGTTTAGCAAGATGCCTCGCGCCTTCGGTCTCCGCTGTCTCGTGGGTCGCGGGGCCCCGAGCCCCGCTCTGGCGGGGCAGCCAAGAGCAGCCGTTGATCGAAAAAAGGCGGATGAAGGCCTGAAGGCCGAAGTCCCCGGTATTCCAAACGAAGCATCAGTCGGAAGGTAAACGTCAAAATGTCGAGTGCATGGCATCACTTCCAAGCGGGCGGATGGGCGATGTGGCTCATCCTGTTTTGGCTCATCTGCTCGATCGCCGTGATCGCGGAGCGCTCCGTGTATCTGTTCGGCGCATCGATCAACAAAGAGGTGTTCTTGGCGACCATGCAGAAGTGCATCTTGGCCGGCGACATCGCCAAGGCTGTAAAGATGTGCTCGGCCGCCAACGCGCCGCTCGCCCGCATCGTGCAGGCTGGCCTCGTGAAGGTGAACCGTCCGGACGAGGAGGTCCAGGCAGCCATGGACGAGGGCGCCCTGCGCGAAATGCCGAAGATCGCGAAGCGCACGGGCTTTTTGGCGCTGTTCGCCAACCTAGCCATGCTCTGCGGCTTGTTCGGGACCATCGTCGGTCTGATCAAGGCGTTCGGCGCGGTCGGCGGCGAGTCGGTCGATCCGAGCCAGAAGGCCCGCATCCTCGCGGAAGGCATCTCGGAGGCCATGAACTGCACGGCCTTCGGCCTCCTTGCGGCTATCACGGCGCTCATGGGCTTCGCCTTCTTGAACGGCAAGACCCAGACGATGGAAGACGACATCAACGAGGCCTCCGTGCAGGTCCTCAACCTGGTCGTCGCCAATCGCCAGAAGGTCAACCTCCAGGGCATCGAAGGCTGAACGCGCTGTGGTGTTGGGCCGTGGCTTCAGGCCCGACCCAACCCTCGGCTGGCTATCTGCTGTGAAGGAGTGAGCGAGCATGGCTGGTATTGACGTCGGCGGTCACGGTGGCAAGCGGCCCACCAACCACGAAATTCCGCTGATCCCCTTCATCGACTTCCTGCTCTGTCTGGTGGCGTTCCTGCTGGTGACCGCGGTCTGGTCGCAGATGGCGCGCATCAACGCCGACGCTCGCGTGCCCGGTCCGCCCAAGGACGAGCCGCCCGAGGAAGTGAAGAAGGAGAAGCAGCTCCACGTCGAGATGAAGGGTGAAACCAAGTTCCAGCTGATCTGGAAAGAGGGTAACACCGTCGTCAACACCATCGATGTCGAGCGCAAGAAGGTGACGGTTGGCAACGACGGCGACATCCGCTACCCCGACCTGGCCAAAAAGATCTCCGAAGAGTGGAACCAGAACGGCTCCCACCGCGGTGACATCAAGGACGACAAGAAGAGCGACCAAGCGGTGCTGCACACGGACAACAGCACGCCGTTCGCTGATGTGATCGCGGTGATCGATGCTATCTACACGCCCAAGCGTGCGTGCTCGGTTTGTGGTCCGAATAGCAAGCAGCTGCCCGGCTTCAACGTGACCTTCTCGGTGAACTGACCATGTCGGAAAAAGCGCTCCACAGATTCGTCCAGCCCATCGGCGTGCCCGGTCGGCGGCTGCTGCAGCACGTGCCGCTCAAGTTCGTGCGCAAGAAGGTCAGTGGGGGCGGCATGCGCGCCGTCAACGCCGAGATCCCGCTGATCCCGTTCATCGACTTTTTGCTCTGCATCGTGCTGTTCCTGCTGGCGAGCTTCTCCGCCAGCGGTGAGCTGCCGATCGACAAGAACGTGAAGCTACCGAACGCAGAGAACGTCATCGACATGACGGACGCGCCGATGGTGGCCATCACCGGCACGCAGATCCTCGTGGACGGCACGCCGGCCGGTAACACCCGCGCTATCGTCGAGGCGAACCGCCTGCAGCGCGTGGACGAGCTGTTCAACGTCTTGAAGAACAAGCGTGAGCTTTGGAAGCAGCTGAACCCCGGCAAGGATTTCGGCGGCGTCGTGGTGCTCCAAGTCGACAAGAAGGTCGAGGCGCTCGTCGTCAAGAGCGTGTTCCAGACGGCTGCGTTCGCGGGCTATCCGAACGTGAGCTTCATGGTCGGTCGTCTCGGCGGCGAAGGCGGCTGAGGCCGATCCATGCGGGAGCGTGGGCTCCCTTCATTGAACGAAGCGCGCGCCGAACGTCGGCGCGCGCTGATCTATGGGCGCGTCCGGCTACGCGCCATGCCGCCGCACTTTTGGCTGTGGGTGCTGGTGGGCATGGGAGCATTCGGCGTCATCTACTGGCGTGTTGCGCAGGGCAAGCTCGAGGCCAGAAAGAGCGCGGTCATGGCCAAGCAGCGCGCCATCGCGGTCGCGCTGGGGCCCAAGATCCAGCCGTTTCGCGACCAGGTCGAGGGCTGGGTTCGCGAGCTCTCGGCGGACGGCCCAGGCGACTTCGTCGCGCCCGGTGAGGCGCTCAAAGATCTGCGGGAAGCGCCGGGGGTCTATCTCCGGCTGCGCCTCGACAACACCAAGTCACCCAAACAGATCCGGAAGGCGGCGCAGTCCTCCTTGCTCGATGGCTTCACGTCCTGCTTGTTCGTGAGCCCCACCGGCCTGCCCACCGAGGGCGCGTCGTGCCGGGTGACGGCCGATTGTGACCCCGGGCAGCTGTGCAACGAGTGGAACGTCTGTGCCCCGCCGCCGCGCCCCTACAATATGCGCCTGGCCTACCGGGCGCTGCGCGTGCTGTCGAGCGAGTGGTCCGACGAGCTGCACGCGGCCGACACCGAGCTGATGGCCAGCGCCTACGATCGCGACCTCGACAGCGTGGCCAAGCACGACGTGCCGGTGGCGGTCGAAATCATGAACAAGGCGCGCTTCTTCACGCTGGTCATCGACGAGAGCCCGCCGGAAGGCCTGCCCAAGCTCGCGCCCGACGCCGGCGAGACCGTGGATGAGCAGCTGCAGCGCACGCCACACTTCGCACGCGTCGGCATTTGGGACCTTGCCAGCAAGACGCCGCTAGTGCGCCTGCGCGCCCAGGCTTCGGGCGAGCTCGTGCCGATGGGTGGGCGGGTCATCACCAACCCGGCGACCGCTCTGGCGCAGGCGCGCCAGAGCAACAGCTGCGCGCTGGCGCTGGCAGTGCGCTCGCGCATAGAGCAGGACGGCGCCAGGCCGTAGACCGAGCCGATCAGCTCCGCCCGAAGCCTGCGGGTGACAAGTCGAATCGGGTTAGTTCAATAGCTTCGGGCCCGGATCCGATTTGCTCTTGAAGCTGAAAGCGAGCTTCCTGTCTTCGACGTCCAGCTTGACGTGGCCGCCACTTTCCAGGGCGCCGAACAGTAGCTCGTCGCCGAGCGGCTTCTTCACTTCGTCCTGGATCAGTCTGGCTAGTGGCCGAGCGCCGTTCTTGCTGTCGTAGCCCTTCTCGGCCAGATAGGCCTTGGCCGAGAGCGACAGCTCGATCGTGACCTCACGTTCGGCGAGTTGCTTGCTCAGCTCCGCCACGAACTTGTCGACCACGCGCGTCATCGTTTCTGGCGACAGCGGGTCGAAGGCGATGCGGGCGTCCAGCCGGTTGCGGAACTCCGGGCTGAAGGTGTTGCGGAAAGCAGCGTCGTCGCGGCCAGCCTCGTCGCGGCTGCCGAAGCCCATCAGGCCGCGCTGCAGATCTTGCGCGCCCACGTTGCTGGTCATGATCAGGATCACGTGGCGGAAGTCCGACTTCTTGCCGTTGTTATCGGTCAAGGTGCCGTGGTCCATGACCTGCAGCAATACGTTGAACACGTCGGGATGTGCCTTCTCGATCTCGTCGAGCAGCAGCACGGCGTGAGGCGTCTTGGCGATCGCCTCGGTGAGCAGACCACCCCGATCGTATCCGACGTAACCCGGTGGCGCACCGATCAGCCGCGAGACCGTGTGGCGCTCCATGTACTCGCTCATATCGAAACGAAGCAGCTCGATACCGAGCGTTTTGGCGAGTTGCTTGGCGGCCTCGGTCTTGCCGACGCCCGTGGGACCCGTCAGCAGGTAAGAACCGATGGGTTTTTCGGGAGCACGCAAGCCGGCGCGGGACAGCTTGATGGCTGTGACCAGCTCGCTGAGCGCCCGCTCTTGCCCGAATACGACCTGACGCAGGTCACTGTCCAGATTCCTGAGCGCGGTCTTGTCGTCGGTGGAGACCTGGCGCGGCGGTATCTGAGCAATCCGAGCCACCACGGTCTCCACGCGCTCGACCGTCACGCTGGCGTTGTCACCGGCGTCGAGCTTGGTATCGGCGCCGGACTCGTCCAGGAGGTCGATGGCCTTGTCCGGCTGCTTTTTGTCGCGCAGGTGGCGGTCGGACAGCACCGCGCATGCCTCGATGGCCTCCGGCGCGTACGTAACCTTGTGAAAGTCCTCGTACTTTGGTTTGAGGCCGCGCAAGATTTCCTTGGTCTCGTCGAGCGAGGGCTCGAGCACTTCGATCTTCTGGAAGCGGCGCGCGAGCGCGCGGTCGCGCTCCAAGTGGCTGCGGTACTCCTCGAAGGTGGTCGCGCCGATACAGCGCAGCGTGCCGTTCGAGAGCGCGGGCTTCAGCAGGTTCGCAGCGTCCAGCGTGCCGCCGCTGGCCGCGCCAGCCCCGACCACGGTGTGCAGCTCGTCGACGAACAGGATCGCGCCTTCCTGCTTTTGGATCTGCTTGAGCACGGCCTTGACGCGGTTTTCGAAGTCACCGCGAAAGCGCGTGCCGGCCACGAGCGCGCCCATGTCGAGCGCATAGATGGTCGCGTTCAGCAAGTGCTTGGGCACGTCACCCGCCACGATCTTCGAGGCCA
Source organism: Polyangiaceae bacterium (assembly GCA_035281385.1). Taxonomy (GTDB): domain Bacteria; phylum Myxococcota_A; class Polyangia; order Polyangiales; family Polyangiaceae; genus PMG-095. The sequence goes on along the minus strand of DATEDZ010000331.1, from coordinate 18,136 downwards.
GGCCTTCCACGATGGCGGTCTTACCCACGCCCGCATCACCGACGAAGATGGGGTTGTTCTTGCGGCGGCGGCACAGCACCTGAATGGCGCGACGCAGCTCCTTCTCACGGCCCACCAGGGGCTCGATGTGTCCGGCCGCGGCGGTTTCGTTGAGGTTGATGGCGAACTTGCTCAGCGGATCCGAGACCCGCTCGGCGTCGCCGTCACCCTCGTCATCTTCATCCTCCGAACCGGCAGTCTCGAGGGCGGCTTCATCGCCGCCATCCTTTGAAACGCCGTGCGAGACGTAGCTGACCACGTCGTAGCGCGTCAGGCCCAGCGCGGTCAGGGTCTCGACGGCCTGCGAGTCCACCTCGGCGAAGATGGCTACCAGGACGTTGAAGCCCTTGAGCTCTTCCTTGCCGCTCGACTGCACGTGGATGGCGGCGCGCTGCAAGACGCGCTGAAAACCGCGCGAGGGGGCGGGCGTCACGGCGTCGGTGCCCGGCACCTTGCTCTGTTCGGTCTCGAGCAGGCGGTCGAGCTCCCGCTTCAGCTTGTCGACGTTACCGCCGGCGCCGCGCACCACTCGCGCCGTCGCATCGTCGTGCAAGAGGGCGTACAGCAGATGCTCGACGGTGATCAAATCATGCCGGCGACGCACTGCTTCGCTCTGTGCGAGCGAGCACGCAATCTCGACTTCGGCGCTGACCTTCACGCTTCACCCCCATAGCCTTCGGGCTCGGCTGTCACCATCAGCGGATGCCCGTGCTCCTTGGCGTAGGCCGTGACCTGCGAAGCCTTGGTCTCGGCCACGTCGCGCGAGAAGGTGCCGACGATGCCGTAGCCCTTGTGATGCACGTGCAGCATCACCCGCGTCGCCTCGGTCTCACCCATGTGGAAGAACCTCTCCAGGACGTGCACCACGAACTCCATGGTGGTGTAGTCGTCATTGTGCAAAACCACCACGTACTTGCGCGGCTTCTCCGTCTTGGGACGCGTGGCGACGTCGAGCTCTTCCTCGGGCGTCGGTTTCGGCCTGTCGGTCGCCATCCTTGACCCGGCAATTTGAGCACTCTGCCTCCCTTTGTCGAGGGGGGGTAGGGTAGGCCGCTGTGCCAGCGTCGCCAGCGTCGGGTGCTTCGGGCTTGGCCTTCCGGTCAGTGGCAGGGACTGGCGCGAGAAACGCGCCGCTTCCCGAATTTTATGGCTAATTGCAGGTCTCGTCGAGATCCCCATAGATCTCGAGCTCGAAGATCGAAAAGCCGTATTGGGTGTCGCGCGTGACCCCAAACATGCGCACGTAGCGCCCGGTGCCATCGAGGTTCGTGATGTCGTCCGTGCCGCCGTCGGCGCCGGTTTGCGTCGAGATCACCGTCCAGGGACCGGCCGAGCCGTCTGCGACCTCGATCCGGTAGCTGCTGCCGTAGGCAGTCTCCCACTCGATCAGCACGCGGCCCACGTGGGCCACCTCACCCAAATCGAACCAAATCCATTCCCCATCGGAGTAGTCGCTCGACCAGCGTGAGCCGCCGTCGCCATCGCAGGCCTTTGCAGCGTTGCGGTTGGCGTCGTCTTGGCTGGAGGCGGTACAGCCGGCGATGGTGAGCTTGCCGGTGCCGCAGGCCTTGCCCGGGGTGCCACCGGTGCCACCCGAGCCACCCTTGCCACCGGCTCCGGCGGTGCCACCGGCACCCGCCGTCCCGCCCGCGCTGCCGCCCATCCCACCGCTGCCGCCGGCACCAGAAGTGCCCGCGCTGCCGCCGGTGCTCGGCATGCCGCCGCCGAGCATACCGCCCGAGGAGGGTTTGCCTCCGCTGCCGGCGCCGCTCGAAGGCGTGCCGGAGGCACCGGGCGTCCCGCCGCTGTTCTCCCCGGCCTCCGGCCCGTCCCCGCCGCCCGAGCTGCCCCCGAACGGCTCCCGTGGGGTCTGAGTCTCGACCGCGCACGCCACCAGCAGCGCTAGCGTCAGAACGCTCGCTCGGCCAAAGCTGGAGGACCCGCGGAACACCATCTCAGTCCCTGCTGCCAAGTAATAGCAGCAGCGCGGTAGACATTCTACGCCAAGTGTGGAGTCCGACAACTTTGGACGCCCGAGCGCAGCCGAAATACCTGTAATGACCGCGCCAGCGGGGCCTTCTGGAGACGGCGCTGCGGGGATGGGGCCGGTGTGTGTTTAGGTCGCCTTCTTCGGCGGCGCCTTGGGCTTGGCGGCCTCGGCGTTCTCAAGCGCGCGCTTCTGATCCCAGAGGGCGTTCTTCTTGGCGGCGCGTTCACGCTTGCGGCGGGCAGTGCGGGGGTCTTGCGGGCTTCCCATGGTGCGCGCTTCCTAGCAGCTTTCCGCGGCGAGTGGGAGCTTCAACTGGAGTGTGCGGGGCACTGCGAGCTGCGCTCGACAAGCGCAACTCGACCCGCAGCGCGGACACTTCGCGTCACCGAAACCGAGCGGCTCGCCACATCCCTCGCACGGCAGGCTCACTTCCAGCATCGAGCCTGGCTACCAACGTCGGCCGAGCCTCAGATCTCCCAGGTCGAGCCGCTGTTCAGGAGCTTCTGCAGGCTGCCTTTGCCGGCCTTCCTGAGGGCGGCGGCTTGTTGCTCGGCCAGCGTACCGTCGTAGGTTGGTCGGTCCTCGGAGTAGAGCACGCCGAGCGCGACCGGGAACGTGGGGTAGGGCATGCGGGCGAGCATGAACGCCAGTGTCGAGTTCTTCTCGTCGTGTACCAGCACGTCGTCGGCGCTGATGCCGCCTTCACCGAGCTTTACCACCTCGAGCTGCATGCTACGCGGGTTGAGGCGCAGACCCTTGTCGTTGCCCGTACCAAACAGCAGCGGCTTGCCGTGCTCGGCACGGACCGTCTGTTCCGCCCGCACGTCTTTCTCGCGGAACGAATCGAAGGCGCCGTCGTTGAAGACGTTGCAGTTCTGGTACACCTCCATGAAGGCGGTGCCGTGGTGCTTGGCGGCGCGCCTGAGCACCTCCGCCAAATGCTGCGCCTCCGTATCGATGGAGCGCGCTACGAAGCTGCCGTTGACGCCCAGCGCAAAGGCTGCCGGATCCATGGGCTGATCCGCCGAGCCGCCGGGAGTGCTCTTGGTGACCTTACCCATCTCGCTGGTCGGCGAGTACTGGCCTTTGGTCAGGCCATAGATGCGGTTGTTGAACATCAAGATCTTGATGTCGACGTTGCGCCGCAGGCAGTGCAGCAGGTGATTGCCGCCGATGCTCAAGCCGTCGCCGTCGCCGGTTGCCATCCATACCGAGAGCGCCGGGTTGGCGGTCTTGATGCCCATCGCGAAGGCCGGTGCACGGCCGTGGATGGTGTGAAAGCCGTAGGTGTTCATGTAGTAGGGGAAACGGCTGCTGCAGCCGATGCCGCTCACCCACACCATCTGCTCGAGCGGAATCCCGAGCTCCGGCATGACGCGCTGCACGGTGGCCAGAATCGCGTAGTCGCCGCAACCCGGACACCAGCGCACGTCCTGGTCGGTCTCGAAGTCCTTTTTTGTCAGCTTGGAGGGCTCGATAATTTGCGACATCTGCTCGTTTCTCCTCAGCTCTCCATCACTTGGCGAATCTTCTCTTCCAGCTCGGCGATCTTGAAGGGTAGACCCTGGACCTTCGGCAGGCTCTCGGCCGGCACCAGGTACTGACTGCGGATCATCTTCACGAGCTGGCCGTTGTTGAGCTCGGGCACCAGCACGCGATCGAAGCGCTTGAGCAGGTCTCCCAAATTCTTGGGGAATGGATTCAGGTGCCTGACGTGTGCGTGCGACACGTCCAGGCCCCGCTCGCGGCAGCGCTGCACTGCTTCGCGAATGGAGCCGTAGGTCGAGCCCCAGCCGAGCACAAGCAGTTTACCTTGCTCGGTACCGACCTCGATTTTCTGATCCGGGATGTCGTTGGCGATGCCGGCGATCTTGGCCGCGCGCGTCTTGACCATCTTCTCGTGGTTGTCGGGCGCGTACGAAATGTGGCCCGAGTCGAAGTCTTTCTCGAGACCACCGATGCGATGCGTGAGACCCGGTGTGCCCGGGATGGCCCAGCTTCGGGCCAGCGTCTGCGGGTCGCGCAGGAAGGGGTGAAAACCCTCCGGGTCCTTGCGGAAATTCACCGGGATTTTCCGTAGGGTCGCGACATCGGGGATGGCCCAGGGCTCAGCGCCGTTGGCCAGGTACCCGTCGGTGAGCAGGAACACCGGACACATGTACTTGAGCGCCAACCTGACCGCCTCGATGGCCATGTAGAAGCAGTCGCCTGGCGTGGCTGCCGCGATCACGCACACCGGCGCCTCACTGTTGCGCCCGTAGACCGCCTGCAGCAAGTCGGCCTGCTCGGTTTTGGTCGGAAGACCGGTGCTCGGGCCGCCGCGCTGGATGTCGATGATCACGAGCGGCAGCTCCGTGCTGACGGCCAGACCCACCGCCTCCATCTTCAGCGCGATGCCGGGACCGCTCGAAGACGTGACGCCGATGCGGCCGGCGTACGCAGCGCCGATGGCTGCGCAGATCGCCGCGATCTCGTCTTCGGCCTGAATGGTGGTGATGCCGAAGTTTTTGTACTTCGAAAGCTCGTGCAGCACATCGCTGGCCGGCGTGATCGGATAGGCACCGAGCGTGAGCTCCAGTCCCGAGAGCTCGGTCGCGGCGAGCAAGCCCCAGGCGGTCGCCTGGTTGCCGCCGATGTTGCGGTACTTGCCCTTGTGCAGCGGCGCCTTGGGTACCTCGTAGCTGTAATGAGCTACTTCAGCCGTTTCGCCGTAGGCGTGGCCGGCTTTCAGGGCTGCGATGTTGGCGGCCACGAGCTCGGCGCGCTTGCCGAACTTGCCCTCGATCCACTTGATCGAAGGCTCCATCGGCCGCCCGTAGATCCAGAACATCAGACCCAGGGTCCAGAAGTTTTTGCAGCGGTTGGCCTCCTTCGTGGACAGACCCGTCTCCTTCACGCTGGCGAGCGTCAGCTTGCTGATGTCGATGCTCAGCAGCGAGTAGCCCTCCAGGGTCCCGTCCTCGAGCGGATTCTCAGCGTAGCCGGCTTTCTTCAGGTTGGTTGCGCTGAAGGTTCCGCTGTTGACGATGAGCAGGCCACCGGCCTTGAGATCGCGCAGGTTGGTCTTGAGCGCGGCCGGGTTCATCGCGACCAGCACGTCCGGCGCATCGCCCGGGGTAAACACGTCCTGTGACGAGAAATGAATCTGAAATCCAGACACCCCGTAAAGCGTCCCGGCGGGCGCGCGGATCTCAGCGGGGAAGTCGGGGAACGTGGCTAGATCGTTCTGCGCCAGCGCAGCCGCCGACGTGAACTGATCACCCGTTACCTGCATGCCGTCGCCAGAGTCACCTGCGAAGCGAACGACGGCGCCTTTGATGATGTGTCGAGTGTTGGGGCTTTCGGAAACTGGGATGCTGCTGATGGTCATGGAACGTGCGTAGCCGGAAATCTCGCCCAATCCGTGAGATTGTCAAGTCATCCGATAGGAAAAGACGGAAACGCTAGCGCTACACAAAACCCCGCAATTTCGAGGTGTCCTGTAGCAAGGCCCGAGCGCGGGCGCGCAGCAGGCCTCAGGTTCAGCTCAGCACATGGACAGGCGCGCCGCTAGTCCTACGCCGTCTTTTCTGCGTGTTTTTCTAGTAACTGAGCCAATCGGGGCGCGGCTGCCTCCACCTGCCCTTTGGCGAGCGGACGCAGCTTCCCGTAGGCCTTTTTGAGGACCCCATCGGCACCCTGGGCCTTGCGGTCCGTAACCCCCAGGAGCCCTTCCGCTACCCGGTCCTTGTTTTCGACGAGATAGAAGCCCGCAGGGCGGCCCTTCTGCTTGGCCTCCTGGTAGAGCGGATCCATCGCATCGAGGAAGTCGTCGAGCAGCCGGGCCACGACGTCGCGTACGAAACCAGGCCGAATGCCCTGGACGACCTTGTAGCCACCTTTCACCGCCAGGCCGGTGAGGCCTCCTTTGTCGGCCACCTCGGCATCGAGTACCTTGATGGCATCCTCGATCACCTGCTCGCGCTTTTGACCCGACCCGAGCTGTTCTTTCAGACTGGCCATGTCGGGGGCCTTATAGTCTGGGGCTGACCCAGATGTCTCGGGTTCTTTGTTCGCACCGCGACGGGGGTTTGGTTTCACCTCGTCGGCCCACGCGTCTTGCGTACTTTGCGAGCCTACCCACGGGTTTTGCGCCCGGCCTCGCCGGGGTCCAGTCCGACCTCTCTTCTTCCGATTCCGATCGCGATCTGATGGTGCCAAGGTCGGGTGAGCTCGTTCCAGCTCGCGCGGGCAGGCCGCGCTCGCCCTACGCGACCGTCAGCGCTTCCTGAGCCAAACCCCTTGGCCCTGCTCCCGACCCGGTAGTATAGCGGCCGGGAACGAATGCCGCGGGAAACGGGCGCACTCGTCGTGCGGCGCGTGGCCCGGAAGCGTCCCGCCTGATGACCGAAGACCTCAAGCAAGGATCCAAGCTCGGCGATAACGAGCTGATGCTCAGGATCGGTCGTGGCGGCATGGCAACCGTTTGGGTGGCCCGCGAGCGCGCCAAAGACCCCAAGGACGACCGGCTGGTCGCGGTCAAGGCCATGCTGATCGAGCTGGCGGACGAGACCGAGTTCGTCACGATGTTCGTGGACGAGGTCAGGTTGGTGCGTGCCATCAAGCATCCCAACATCGTGGAGATCTACGACGTCGGTGACGCCGGCGGCGTGATGTGGATGTCGATGGAGTGGGTGGAGGGCGAGTCCTTGCACACGGTGATCGCAGAAGCCGGCAAGCGGCGCGCGATTCCATCGGAGCTGGCCGTCAAGATCATCGCGGATGCGGCTTCCGGTTTGCACGCGGCACACGAGCTACGCGATCTCGACGGCAGCTTGCGTGGCGTCGTGCACCGCGACGTGTCGCCGCACAACATCCTGATCGGCACCAACGGCATGGTCAAGTTGGTCGACTTCGGCGTCGCCAAAGCCGTCGGGCGCATCAGTGAGGCGACGCGCGCCGGTCAGCTCAAGGGCAAGTTCGGCTATATGTCGCCCGAACAGGCGCTGGGCAAGCATGTGGATCGGCGCAGCGACATCTTCTCGCTCGGCATCGTGCTCTTCGAGCTCACCACGAGTCGCCGGCTGTTTCGCGGTGAGCACGACATCGACACCCTGAAGCTCGTGATCGGCGGGCCTATCCCCAAACCGAGCAGCATCGATCCCAAGTACCCGGCGGGCCTCGAACGCATCGTGCTGCGGGCGCTGGAGCGCAATCCGGACGTGCGCTACCAGAGTGCTCAGGAGCTGGCCGACGACCTGCGCGCATACTTGAAGTCGGAGCGCATCGTGGTCGCGCAAAGCGGCCTGGCCGGCCTGATGAAGCGCGTGCTGGGCGAGCGCATCGAGCAGCGCCGCAAGGCGGTGCGCGCCGCGCTCAAGGCCCTGGGCAGCGGGCAGGCGCAGACCACCGATCTGCTCTCCGGAGACCACGCCTTCACGCCGACCGGCAAGGGCGAGCACGTCACGATCAGTGGCGTGAGCTCGGTCTCAGGCAGCAATCTGTCGGGCTTGTCGAGCATCACGTCGCCCAGCACGGTCGGCCGTCCCAGCTCGAGCTTCTCGGGTCTGCGCGCGGAAGTCTCCGAGCCGCTGCCGAGCTCGATGAGCGCCGCCAGCATCGTCGGTTACGCCATCGGCGTGATGGGCCTCCTCGTCGCCGCCTTCGTGTTGCTGTTCATGAGACATTAGGTCTCTCCCTCAGGTGCCCCTCATGCCTCGCGACTTTCGCGATTGAACCACGGGTTTTGCGCCCGGCCGGTTGGTTTTGGGTTTCACCTCGGCGGCCCACGCGTCCCGCGTGCTTTGCGGCTTCACCACGGGTTTTGCGCCCGGCCTCGCCGGGTGTTTTCGAGCGCCTCCTCTTCCTTTTGATCGTGATCTGTCCTTCCAAGGTCGGTTGGGCTCCTGGCAGCTCACGCGGCAGGCCGCGTTCGCCTTCCAAACTCGCACGCCTTGAAACCCAAGAAACCTTCCCGTCTTCCCATCTTCCTGTTGCATCCTCTCGCTCGCCCGAAGTGGTGCTAGATCCGTAGTTCCCAGAAACTATCATGGGTAAGATTCTCGTTGTCGATGATCAGCGCAATATGCGCACTACGCTGGCCATGATGCTGCGCGGGCAGGGTTACGAGGTCGACGAGGCCGCGGATGGAGCGCAGGGGCGGGAGCTGGGCGCGACCGGCGCGTTCGACGTGGTGCTGACCGATCTGCGCATGGGCGAGTACGACGGCATCGAGGTGCTGCGCGCGACCAAGGAGGCGCAGCCGATGACCGAGGTCATCGTGATGACCGCGTACGGCACCATCGAGAGCGCGGTCGAGGCCATGCGCGTCGGCGCCTTCGACTACATTCAGAAGCCGTTCACCGAACAGGAGCTGATCGTCAAGGTCGGTAAGGCGCTCGAGAGCCGCAAGCTGCAGGGGCAAGTGCAAGCGTTCGCGCGCGAATTCAAAGAGCGCTATCACCTCGAGAACATCGTGGGGCGCTCGCAATCGATCTGCGACGTGCTCACGCGCGTCGTCAAGATCTCACCGACCGATGCCATCGTGCTGATCACCGGCGAGTCCGGCACCGGCAAGGAGCTCATCGCACGCGCAGTGCACGCCAACAGCAAGCGCGCGCACCGGCCCTTCGTGACCGTGAATTGCGCGGCCATCAGCGAAACTCTATTGGAAAGCGAGCTGTTCGGGCATGCGCGCGGCGCCTTCACGGGTGCGATTTCGGCGCGCAAGGGCCTGTTCGAGGAGGCCGACGGCGGCACCTTTTTCTTCGACGAAATCGCCGAGACCACCCCCAGCTTCCAGGCCAAGCTGCTGCGCGGCATTCAGGAAGGCGAGATTCGCCGCGTCGGTGAGAACAAGCCGGTCAAGGTGGACATTCGCGTGGTGGCGGCGACCAACGTGGACCTGGCGCAAGCGGTCGAGGAGCGTCGCTTCCGTCAGGATCTGTACTACCGTCTGAACGTCGCGCGCTTTCATCTGCCGCCCCTGCGCGAGCGGCGCGAGGACATTCCGCTGCTCATCCAGTTCTTCCTCAACAAGTACAATCGCAAGATGAACACCCACGCGCGCCTGGCGGAGGGCGTGATGGAAAAGCTCATCATGTACGACTATCCGGGCAACGTGCGCGAAGTCGAGAACATGGTCGAGCAGTCGGTGGCGTTGTGCTCGGGCGGCCTGGTGAACGCGGACGACATCTTGCCGCAGATGCCCAAGAAGTCGCGGGCCTCCGGACGCACGCTGGCGGATATCGTGGACGACGCGGAACGTGAGGCGCTATCGATGGCGCTGCGCGCTTCCGACGGCAGCCGCGAACGCGCGGCCGAGGCGCTCGACATCAGCCCCACCACGCTGTGGCGCAAGATGACGCGGCTGGGCATCAGCTATGAATCCCGCTGAAGCTCGCGAGGGAATCCAACAGGAAGACGGGAAGATTTTTAGAGTTTGCGGACTGAAGAGCTCGACTATGAGTTGCCGGATGAGTTGATCGCGAAACGACCGCTCGCCGAGCGCGATGCGAGTCGCCTGCTGGTACTCGAGCGCGGCGAGATTTCGCATCGTATGATTCGGGACCTTCCGGAGTTGTTGCCGGAGGGTGCCTTGCTGGTTTTGAACGATACGCGCGTGCGACGGGCGCGCGTACACGGCGTGCGACGCGAGAGCGGCGGCAAGGTCGAGCTGCTGCTCTTGGACCGACACCCGGAGCGCGAGACTGGTGGCGGCGAGGTTTGGAGCGCGCTCGGGCGGGCCAGCAAGCCGCTGCGGGCGGGGTTGACGATCGACGCGGGACGGCTCGCGTGTCGGGTGCTCGAGCGACACGACGACGGGACGCTGCTGCTTTCCATCGCAGCGCCACTCGGCGTGGAGCAGGTGCTGGCCGAAGAGGGCAGGGTGCCGATCCCGCCTTACTTGGGGCGCGAGGACGACGCCGACGACGTGCTGCGCTATCAGACGGTCTACGCCGAGAGGTTGGGCTCGGTGGCCGCGCCTACGGCGGGCCTGCACCTCACCAGCCTACTGCTCGACGCGATCCGCACGCGTGGCGTCGTGATCGGACGGCTCGAGCTGAACGTCGGCCTCGGTACCTTTCGGCCCGTGACGGTCGAGGAGCTGGTCCAGCACGTGATGCACGAAGAAAGCTTCGAGGTCGACACCCGGCTCGCCGGGCAAGTTGCGGAGGCACGCGCCCGCGGCGGCCCCGTGCTCGCGGTCGGGACCACGGTCGTACGCGCCCTCGAGTCGGCGGCGGATCCCGAGCGACCCGGCCACGTCTTGGCGCGGTCGACCAGCACTTCGTTGCTCATCCAGCCCGGCTATGCTTTTCGAGTGGTGGACGGCTTGCTGACCAACTTTCACCAACCGCGCAGCACATTGCTGGCGCTGGTCGCTGCGTTCGTCGGCCTCCAACCGATGCGCAGCGCTTATGCTGCAGCCATCGCCGAGCGCTACCGGTTCCTTTCTTTTGGCGACGCCATGTGGCTGCCGGGGCGCGTGCCGTGATCAGCTACCGCCTCGAGGCGATCTCAGGTCACGCGCGCGCGGGAACGATTGTGACGCGGCGGGGCGAGGTGAAGACCCCGGCGTTCATGCCGGTCGGAACGCAGGGCAGCGTCAAGGCGCTCTCGGCCGAGGAAGTCGCGGCCACCGGCGCGCGCCTCACGATCATGAACACGTACCACCTGTGGCTGCGGCCCGGCCCGGAACGCGTCGCGGAGCTCGGAGGCCTGCACGAATTTTGCCGCTGGCCCTATGCCATCGCCACCGACTCGGGCGGCTTTCAGGCATTTTCCCTGGCTGAGCGCACCAAGCTGAGCGAGGACGGCTTCGAGTTCTCTTCGCACCTCGACGGCACCAGGCTCAAGCTCACGCCCGAAGAGGCGATGCGCATCCAGGGGCTGCTCGGCTCCGACATCGCGATGCAGCTCGATGTCTGCCCGAGTGGTAGCGCGGAGCTGCCGGAGCTGAAGGCTGCGGTCGAGCGCACCACGCGCTGGGCCGCGCGCTGTTTGCGGGCACAAGCGCCGGGGCAGGCGCTGTTCGGTATCGTCCAGGGCGGAACCAACGTGGAGCTGCGCCTGGCGCACGCCGAGACCCTGGGTAGCTTGCCCTTTCAGGGCCTGGCGCTCGGCGGTTTCAGCGTCGGGGAGCCGCCCGAGCTGATGCATCGAGCGCTGGCCGAGATCGGGCACCGGCTGGATCCGAGCCGCCCGCGCTACTTGATGGGCGTCGGCACGCCCGAGGATCTGCTCGTGGCAGTCGGGGCCGGCATCGACCTGTTCGACTGTGTCATGCCCACCCGCAACGCTCGAAATGGCCAGGCTTTCACCTGGAACGGCAGGCTCACGATCAAGAACGCTCGCTACCGGGATGATCCGTCGCCACTCGATCCCGAGTGCAGCTGCTCGGCGTGCCGGGGCGGCTACAGCCGCGCCTACCTCAGGCACCTGTTCGTGGCGGGCGAGATCCTGGTCCTGCGGCTGCTGAGCGAGCACAACCTCACCCTGTATGCGCGGCTCTTGGAGCAGGCGCGTGCGGCGGTCGTGGCCGGCCGCTTCGCCGATTTTGCCGTCGAACGGCTCGCAGTTTTTCGCAACCTGACCGATACTGCTGATTCCGGATGAGCGAGAAGAAGCAGCTCGGTAAGATACTGTTGCGCCAGCGGGCGCTCAGCCCCGAGGAGCTGGATCGCGCGTTGGCGGACAACAAGGGCGGGCGACTGGCGTCGCGCCTGGCGGCCTCGGGCGCCATCACCGACGTGGCGGCGCTCAAGGCGCTCAGTGAGCAGCACGGTATCCCGGGCATCGACCTCGGCCAGATCTGCCTCAAGCTGGAAGATCTGGATCTGTTGCCGCGCGAGATCTCGGAGAAGCACCTGATCTTGCCCGTGCTCGTGCGTGACGATCGCCTGTTCATCGCGATGGCGAACCCGCGCGAGAAGAAAGTGATCGACGAGCTGGAGTTCGTCACCGGCAAGAAGGTCTACCCGTATGTCGCGCTCGAAGGGCCGCTCTCGTCGGTGATCGAGGAGGCCTACGAGAAGAAGACGCGCGGCGAGGAGTTCTACGTCGGGCCGCACTGCCCGGAGGACGTGCTGCGCAAGATGGGGCTCGGTAGCACGGGGGAGCAGGGTAAGGAGCTGCCCTACGAGCTCGAGGCCGAAGCGCGGCCGCTCGATGCGCCGGGCGTCGTGGTGGACGACGAGGTCGAAGCGCTGTCACGTCGCGAGGACGTCGAAGAGAGCGACTTCGGCGAGACGTCGCGGGAGCTCAGCGTGGTCACGGAGTTGCCGGAATACGGCTCCAGCCCCGCGGCGAGCGAGGCCTCGGGCAAGACGATCCTGGTCGTCGACGACGATACCGAGATTCGCAAGATGCTGGTGCGGCTTCTCACGCGCTCTGGGCATCACGTGGTCGAAGCCGACACGGGCCTCTCGGCGCTGCGCCTCGTCAAAGAGCGGCACCCCGACCTGATCATGCTCGATGCCATGCTGCCCGAGGTGCACGGCTTCGAGATCGTCCGCCGTATCAAGGGCAGCCAACGCTACGGACAGATCCCGATCATCATGGTCAGCGCCGTCTACCGAGGCTGGCGCTATGCCGAAGATCTAAAACAGAGCTTGAGCGTCGATTACTTCATCGAAAAGCCGTTCCGCATCGCCGAGGTCATGACCGCCGTCGACGCGTGCCTGCGGAGGCAACCGCCCCCCGAAGCGCCGGACGTGTCAGGTGAGGCCGAAGCCGCCTTGAACGCCGGCGTCTCCGCCTACAAGGCCGGTCGTCTGGACGAGGCCATCGACCACCTGAAGCGCGGGGTCGGTATCGATCCGCTGGCCTATCGGCTGCATTTTCACCTGGGCTTGCTGTACGGCAAGAAAGGCCGGGTGTACGACGCGGTGAGCGAGCTGGAAACGGCCCTGGAGATTAACTCGCGCCACTTTCCGGCCGTCAAAAACCTGGCCATCCTATACCAGAAGGCCGGTTTTCGCAATAAAGCCGTCGAAATGTGGGAAAGGGCGCTGTCTCTTGCCCCCGACGAAGAGACCAAACAGTCGATTCGGGAGCACCTGCTGAACCTTTTGTGAAAGCCGCTTTCCGGCATTTTTTGGGGCGCGCCTTTTTGCCGCCAGGCTAAGCTCTGTTCCCACTTTCGGGACTTCGGTCGAAAGCCGCCAGGTCTCTCTCGGTCCAAGCCCCCGCTCTGCTGAATCCTTCGCTTACTAGAACACCAAAGCCATTCGTGCGACGGCGCTCCGCTGAATGAAGTTTCTCTGCCCCAGCTGTAAAGCGAAGTACCAGATCGCCGACGAGAAGGTAGCGGGGCGGTCCGTGCGCATGAAGTGTCGCAAGTGCGGCTTCATGATTCAGGTGTCGAGCGCCGGCCCGGGAGGCGCGTCGACCAGCGAGCCACCGTTAGGCGACGGCACCAGCAGTGCGCCGCCGCCGCCACCCAAAGCTCCAGCGGCCAGCGCGGCCGCAGTTGCCGCGCCGCTCAAGGCCGCTCCTACCGGCCCTGGTCGAGTGTCGCCGGCGAAGGGTCCGGCCTTGCCGGCGCCGCGTCAGCCGCCAGGCAAGGTGGTCGGTGCCGTGCCCAAGCCAGGCGCGCCGCCGGCGCGCATCAGCGCACCCAAGGCAGCCACCAGCACGGTGGTCGCGGCGGCGGTCTCGAGCCCGAGCGCCGCACGAGCCACGGCTGCAGCAACGGTGCCCAACGATTTGGAAGACGACAATGAAGTCACGCGCATGGCCGACGCTGGCGCGCTGGCGGGCGCTTTCACGCAGGCCTTTGGTGGCGCGGGTGGCGAGGCGCCGGCGGCGCCTGAAGCTCCGCTCAGCATGCCGGGCGACGAGTGGTTCGTCGGCATCAACGGCGTTCCGGTCGGACCGATCCGTTTGAGCGAGCTGCGCTCGAAGGCCGCTGCTGGCGCGGTCAACAAAGAATCCCTGGTTTGGCGGGACGGTTTCGAGGACTGGCGTCCGCTCAAGACCTACCCGGAGCTTCTTGCGATCGTGGAGGAGGGCGTGTCAAGCTCGCGGGCTTCGCTCACGCCGTTCACGCCGGCCGCGTCCGACACGCGTGATGGCGCTGCGCGCGCGGTCGATCCGTTCGCGACGGCGCCCTCGCCCAGCGCAGTGACCGGCTCGGCTGTCGTCACCGATGATCTGTCCGGATTCATGCCGCCGCGTCGCGGCACGTCGCCCTTGGTTTGGGTCGCGATGGTGATCGCGATCGGCCTGGGTTTGACCATCGGCTTCGTGGTATTCGGCGGGCAGAAGCCGGCCGAGACGAAGATCGTCGAGAAGATCGTGGAGGTGCCGGCCAAGGGTGTCGAGAAGACGTCTCCCGCCGCTGCGAACAACGCCATCGAAGAGACGAGCGTGGCGGGTGATCCGCGTGCGTCCAAGCGCACCGGCGGCGGACAGGGCAAGGCGGCCGGCATCGCTCCAGAACCCGATCCGAAGGCAGGCAACGCGGGCTTGAAGGGGCTCACGGGGCTCAGTGGCTTGGGACCTTCGGGCGGCCCCGCGACGGGTGGTCCTTCGGGCGCAACCGGCGGCGGGGGACAGCTCGACGGCGGGCAGATTCAATCGACCGTCTCGCGCTACACCGGCAGCGTGAAGCGGCGCTGCTGGCAACCAGCGCTCGACGCGCGGGCCAAGGATGCGCCGATGACGGCAAAGGTCACGGTGACGATCACGGTCGGGCCGAGCGGCTCGGTGCAGAATGCGACGACGAGCGGCGATCCGCGCGGCTACAGCGGTCTCGCGAATTGCATCGCCAGCAGCGTGCGCGCCTGGAGCTTTCCGGCGTCGGGGGGCACGACCATTGCGAATGTCCCATTTGTTTTTGCGGGACAATAGCTTCCCCTCTCACTGGCGCGCGGCCCCCCGACGCGCTTATTCTCCTCCGCACTTCGGATGGGTCGCCCTGCGTATTTCGTGACCTGAGGCGCGATCGGCGCTGGTCTCGCCAGTTTGTTTGGGGCCTCCTCTCGATCGCAGATCGTGATCTGATTGTGCCAAGGTCGGGTGAGGGGGTTCTGGCTCGCGCGGTGCGCGAGCTTACGCTGGGCAGCATCCACGCGAGGGGAGAGAGCGGAAGCGCCACGCACAAAACGCACTCGGCGACTTGCGTCGCCGAGTGCGTGTCCGAGACCTCCATAAGCCGGGTTCTGTGCGGCGCCGTCGTTGCCTTCGGTGCCGTGGCGGTCATTCCTCTGGGACGCGCGTCGCCGCGCGCCTCGTGCGGCCTACCCGGAGGCTCGGGCGGGCAGCCCTCGAACGCCTCCCTACGTGGCCTTGCTCCGGATGGGGTTTGCCGTGCCGCAGCCGTTGCCGACTGCGCGGTGGGCTCTTACTCCACCTTTTCACCCTTACCCGGGGCGATCGAAACCGACCCGGGAGGTTTTGCTTTTCTGTGGCACTTTCCTCGAGGTTTCCCTCACCGGGCGTTACCCGGCATCCTGCCCTGCGGAGCCCGGACTTTCCTCTCGGGCCGAAACCCGAGCGAGCGCCTGTAGCTCTCGGACGCGCGCAAGATAACCTCGACCGGCGTGCTCGTCCAGCTCAAGCGGCGTCGAGATCCACCACCAAGCCCGAAGCTTCCGTGATCTGGCTGATGCGGCCCTTCAGCTTGCGCCGGGCGCGTGCTTCGAGCTGCCGCGCGCGCTCGCGCGACACGCCCAGTCGCCTGCCAATCTCGGCTAGCGACAGCTCGTCCTCGCGATCCGCCATCAGCCGCTTTTCGACGATGTAACGCTCGCGCTTGTCGAGGTGCTTCAGAGAGTCGCGCACGATGGCGGCCACGTTGATGCCGAGCTCTCGCTGGCCCAGCTGCTGTTCCTGATCGTTGCCTGGGGCGATCAGCGTGTCGAGCACGGTGGTGGCTGAGTCGTCCCAGACCTGCGCATCGAGCGAGAGGTCACGCGATTCCAGACGGCGCACCATGGCGGTGACCTTCTCCACCGGCAGGTTCATCGACTTGGCCAGGAGCTCATCTGCCTCAGGCCCTTCACCGACCATGTTCGTGATGCGCACGCGCTCACGGCGCAGCTTGAAAAACGTCTTCGAGCGCAGCGCGCCCGAGCCCACGCCCACCAAGCTCCACGAGCGAATGATGTAGTTGAGGATGTACGCGCGGATCCAGTACGCCGCGTAGGTCACGAAGCGCGTGCCGCGCTCGGGATCGTACTTCGAGAGCGCGTGCACGATGCCGAAGTTGCCTTCGGCCACGAGATCCGCAACCGGCAAACCGTAGCGCCGGTACTTGAGCGCGATCGCGACCACGTGACGCAGGTGCGCGCGCACCAGCGCATCGCGAGCCGCCTCGCTTTCGTGCTCGCGGAAATGCTTGACCAGCTCCAGCTCCTCTTCGCGCGTGTGCTGGGGATAGCGCTGGACGGTCCGAACATAGTTCTGAAATGACGTATCTGAGTGAGTGGTCATAACCCTGGCCTCGCACTTTTGGTTACGAGGTCGTGCGGGCCGAAGTTCCGCGAAGTTACGTTAAGTGGGAACTTCGTACGCCGAGGCACGCACGCTGGACGCCGAGACACTCGGTGTGGCTTCGAGCTACAGCCCGCCTGAACCGGACCACGGTCCGACCCACGAGTTGGCGACTTAGCTGACGCCTCCCCTCTACGCGGCGGCTCCGCCAATTGGGACAGCTGGTGTTTCACACCAGCCTCATAGGGGGCCGGTGCTGGACCGATTTTCAGACCTTGAACGAGGAGCCGCAGCCGCAGGAGCCGGTCACGTTCGGGTTGCCAAACTTGAACCCGGCACCGTGCGACCCCTCGACGTAGTCGATTTCGGTCCCATCCAGGTACTGGAAGCTCAGCGGATCCACGAATAACTGAACGCCATGGGACTCATAGCGCTCGTCCATTTCCGTCGGCTTATCCTCGAAGTACAGATCGTACTGGAAGCCGGCGCAGCCCCCGCCAATCACCCTCAAGCGCAAACCCTGGCCATCGAGACCTTCGGACTGTGAAATTTCACGAACTTTGTCAGCTGCAAGGGGAGTGATTGAGATCATCGAAACAACAAGCCTCCACGAGCCCGGGCAGTTTTTCGCCGGGCCAGAGGTAGTATAGGCGCGAGCACACCGTGAAACCAGCCCAGCTTTTGCCGTGCACTTTGGTCCTTTCCTTGATTCCTATCGCCCCCGTGGCCTACGGGCAGGCGGCGCCGGCGGGGGACGCCGAGCTCGCGGCGGCCGCTCCCGCCCCTCCGCCGGCGCCCGCGCCTTCCGCAGCACAGCCGCCGCCTCTGGCGGACGTGCCGCCTCCGGTGGACGTGCCGCCTCCGCCTCCGCCCAAGACCGCGCCCCCTCCGCCACCTGCAGGTAAGGTGGTGATCTCGGCGCCGCCCGTGCCGCCCGCCAGGCAACGGCGCGGTTACCACATCCACGATGGCTTTTATCTGCGGCTCGGGCTCGGTCTGGGGGGCGGTCGCATCGGACTCTCGACCGATCAGGACAGCTCGAAGAATTACGAAGTGGGCGGTCCGGGCGTCGCCACCAATATTTGGATCGGCGGCACACCCTGGAGTGGTATCACGCTCGGCGGCCTGCTCAGTTTCCAGGGGGTCAACGACGGCGACGTGGAGGCCGAGGGTGACTCCACGGACGAGGGCATGGCAGGCTCGCTGGCGCAAATCGGGATGTTCATCGACGCGTTCCCAGATCCGCAGCGTGGCTTGCACTTCGGCGGAGCGCTTGCGCTCATGGGCATCGACACGAAGGCCGACACCAAGGCGCTCGTGGAGCAGGACGTAGACGACTACAATGCCGGCGGTCTCGGCGGCTCGGCTTGGATAGGCTACATGGGGTTCGTTGGCCCCGAGTGGTCGCTCGGCGGCATGCTGCAGCTCAGCTACGGCTTCACGCGCAAGGAAGAAGAGGGGCTGACGCGTGAGGCTTCGGGTGGCGCGCTGAGCATCTCCTTCACGGCGCTGTACCACTAGAGCCCATCTCATGACTGAGATGGGTTCTCTAGGCTCGAGTTGGGCGGAAATCAGGAAGTTGGATTTAGGGTGGATGCCCCCACCCCGTCCGTCCTCGCGCTACGCGCTGCGGGCGGGCGGCCTCCCCCAAATCGCCCGCGAGCGGGCTCAGGGGGAGGGAAAGCTAGG
>DATEDZ010000330.1:0-7715 GCA_035281385.1 Polyangiaceae bacterium | reverse complement strand
CGGATGGCTGCGGCGGCCCACGCAGCACCACCACGTAGAGCGCAATCAGCGCCGCCACCCCGATGATCGCGACGAGCACGGCCAGCCGTGTCGTCGTGCGGCGCTGCCGCGTGAGCTCCTGCATCAAGTCGGTGACGCTCGACATCTGCGTGGCACGCAGACCGGACACGGTTCCGGATGCGCTCAGCGGCGCCATCAGCATGAGACCGCCTTCAGGTGTCGGCTCTGCCGGGGTACGCAAGAGCTGATTGATCTGCTCACGCTGGGCCACAAGCTCGGCGCCGAACAAGCGCTCCATCAAGCCGGAAAGCAAGCCGTCCGCGCTGAAGTCCCGGCTGGTGAGCCACGTCTCCAGATCATCGCGCATGGCGGCGGCGCTCGCGTAGCGCTTGCTCGGTTCGCGTTCGAGCGCGCGCATCAGGATGCGCCCGAGCTCGGCCGGCAGATCGGCGCGACGCTGGCTCGGCGGCGCGATCTCCTCCGTGAGCGTCATATTCAAGGTGGCCGCCTCGTTCTTGCCCTTGAACAGACGGCTGCCCGTTACCGCTTCCCAGAGCATCACGCCCAGGCTCCAGATATCTGCGCGGCAGTCGAGCTCCTCGCCGCGCGCCTGCTCCGGAGCCATGTACGAGATCTTGCCCTTTAGCAGCCCGGTTCGTGTGCGCCCGTCCTGGAGCGCGTTTTTGGCAATGCCGAAGTCGAGAAGCTTGACCGCGCCGTCGTAGGTGACAAACAGGTTTTGCGGTGAAATGTCGCGATGAACGATGCAGAGCGGCGTGCCTTCTTGGTCCTTGAGCTCGTGCGCGTAGTGCAAACCATCCAAGGCCGCGATGGCGATCTGCGCGATCAGGTCGAGATTGATTGTTCCTTCCCGCTCGTAGGCCCGCTTGAGCACGTGATGAAATGGTTGCCCTTCGAGAAACTCCATCACGATGCCGTGGCGACCGCCGAACGTGCCCAGGCGCTCGGTGCGCACGATGTTCGGGTGCGTTAGCGCGAGCGCCAATCGAGCTTCGTCCAGGAACATGCGCACCGTCGCTGGATCATCGACGTGCTGCTGATGCATGCGCTTGATGACGACCAGATCCGAGGCCCCGCTAAAATGACTACGCGAGGCGAGATGCACTTCGGCCATGCCACCCTGGCCGAGGCGACACAGCAGACGCAGGCCGCCGCGACTCGACGGGATCTTGCTGCTGCGCGATTCCGGCTGCGCACCAGCTTCCGCGATCGGAATCAATTGCGTCATAGCTGGTGCGCATTGTAGCGACGTCGCTGGGCTTTTCGCGCGCTTCTGTGCCGTGCTGCCGGCAACATTTACGTGGCGCGGAAGCGATAACGCTGTCGTCATGTGTTCGTCTTGCTCGTCGCAAACCTATGGATAACTAGTCCAGCCTGCAGTCCAGTCTTCTCCGCCGGGCTCGAATGCACCTCTATAAGTGGCGCTCGTATCGAAGAAGGTCGAGCCGTCGATGTCGCTTGGTGCCACACCTGCTTCGTCCGCCGCCGAATTGGTCAGCGGCACCCACTGCGGTTGAGCGGTATTGAAGGCGTTGAGCCATAGCTCGGTGGCAGCGCCAATCACCGTGTTGCCGGTCGCGCTCAGGCCACCTTGCGCGGTGAAGACGTCTTCTTCGTTGTGCGTGGTGCCCTGGGTGTCGATCTGACCGAGCGTGGGCCAGTGATCGCTACCAAAAACACTGTGCTGGATCGCAAGCTTGCCAGCCGCAAGGTAGTCGGCAGTTCGCACGTGATCGATGTCCACCAGACCCTGCGGCACGCCCATGGCGTGCGCCGCCAGGATGGTGTTGCCCAGGAAGACCTGGGTGCCGTCGCGAAAGCGGATGCCACGCTGCGTATTCTTGCTGGCGATCAGCGTGAGATTGAAGATGCGCGGTGCGCTGGGCTCGGCCAGTGGCGCTTCGGGCGTCGCAAAGCCGTCGGCCTCGATGCCGCAGCTGTCGGCGATGTCGGCATCGTCGTGGCTCTGAATGGCCACGAATTGAGCCTTGCCGCGCCAGCCTTGATCCCAGTCCAGCGAGTCGTCCTGGTTGCCGGTCAGCACGATGTACGAAAGGTTCACGGTGCCGCCGAAGACCTCGATGCCATCGTCCGAAGAACGGTGCACCTGCACGTGATCTACCAACGTGCCCGTGCCGCAAGCCCCGAGCGTGAGACCATTGAGCTCCTTGGTGGCGCCAGCTTTGAAACCGGCAAAGGCGATGCGCACGTACTTCAGCTTGCCGCAGTCCCAGTCTGGATACTCTTCGACCAAGCCTGGACCCGCTCCGCCCGCTCCCCCTGCCCCCGCGGCGCCTTCGTCGCTGCTGCGGGGCCAGCCGTACAGGCTCAAATCGCTCTTCGGCAGCGCCTCGGCGTACAGCTCGCCGGCAGGTTTGCCGGAGCTCTCGAAATTGGCGGGCGCATTGGTCGGCGCTCGGCCGAGGAGCATCAGCCCGCCCCAGCTGCCAGGTGTGGCGCTCGCCGCAGGCTCGCTGGTGGTAAAGACGATCGGTTGCTGCTCGGTGCCGAGCGCCTCGATGCGCGCGCTACGCGTGACGATCAGCGCGCCCGGCAGCTTGATCGGCTCGAGGCCCTTGACGCCCCGCACCGTGACACCGGGGTCGATGTGCAAGACCACGGGAGTGTCGTTGCTCGAGTAAACGTAGATGGGCCTGGTGAGCGTGTAGACCGGGCAGCTCCAGGTCGCGTCGCCGGTGATGTCCTCGTACACGAGCACGCCGTCGTGGCTGGGATCGCCACA
This sequence comes from Polyangiaceae bacterium, assembly GCA_035281385.1. Taxonomy (GTDB): domain Bacteria; phylum Myxococcota_A; class Polyangia; order Polyangiales; family Polyangiaceae; genus PMG-095. The sequence continues at coordinate 4,951 of DATEDZ010000330.1, read as the reverse complement.
CTCAACCGGGTAAACGGGGCCGTCGCCACCAGCCCCGCTTTCGCCCCCTTGCGTGACTCCTCCAGCACCGGCTTCGTCCGTCGCTGCGCCACCGCCCTTGCCAGAGCTGCTACCGCCCGTCGACTGATTACCGGCGCTGCCGCCCGTGGCGGGAATGCCGGCGCTGCCAGCGCCTGCTTTGCCCGCCACCCCGTCGCCGTCGCTGCCATCGTCATCGTTGCATGCCGCAGCGGCGCTGCAGACCAGCAGCGTCAGTCCGGCGAGCCCGAGCTTGGAAAGCTTCATGGGCTCGGTGCATAGCGAGCGCTCGTGCCGTTCGTGTGCCAGATGCGGCGCGGATTGGTGGCGCGAAGCTGTCAGTCGTTCGGATAGCTGGTCCAGCCGAGCGTCCAGTCGATGCCATCTTGTGGCACGGCTCCGCGAAAACCGGCGGTCGCATCGAAGCCCGCCGGCACTGGCGCCGGCTGTGTGTTGACGGTGGGGTCGGTCGGCGCAAACCTCGGAATCGCCTCCGGCATCTCGAGATTGGGCAGCGCCGCTTGCGGGAGCCCCGGATCCTGCATGCGCATGCTTTCCATGCCGGCCAGGACCTGCGCATCGACCGAGTACGCCGCGCCGTTGGCGCTCATCAGGGCGTGCGAGATATCCACGGCCTTGCCGGCGCCCACCTCATTTTTAAGGACGCCAGCGGGCAGCCGCAGATCGAAGCCAGCGTCGGCGAAGCCCTGGACAATCGAGTTCTTGAAGATGGCGCGCGAGCCGAACTGCAAGGACAGCCCATAGTGCTGCCCCGTCACGGGCGGGGCGCTCCCCACGAGCGTGGCGTTGTAGATGGTCGGTCGCGAAACCGGCGCGGCCTCTGGATCTTGGACGGAGTTGCTGCCCTGCATGGCCGAAGAGGCGGCCAGGCTCTGCGCGACCACGAACTGCAGGGTCCCGGTGTAGCCGCCCGTCCACTCGATGGCTTGCCCGAGCAGGTTGTTGGTCACGAGCACGTGCCTGAGCGGCGCCGTGCCCCCGAGCAAGCCGATGCCGTCCTTGCCGCGGTGGACCTGAACGTAGTCCACCACCGTGGCCGAGCCGCACCCGGCCAGCGTCAGCGCAGCGCCGGGCAATGACTGGTCGTCGACGCTGCCGCCCGCAAACTCCACCCGCACGTAGCGCAGCGACCCGCACGAACCCGAGGGATCGCCTGCCTGACCGCCGCCAAAATGCGCGCGCGAGTCGTTGAGCGAGCCGTAGACCGGGACGGTGCTGCTGTGCGACGGCCCGTCGCCGATCAAGATCACACCGCGATAGTCACCCGGGGCGCGCGACCCCGGCTCCTTCGAGCTGGTAAGCACGATCGGCTCCGTGGCGGTTCCATCGGCAATGAGTCTGGCGCCACGTTGCGCGAGAAGCAGTGTCCTTTCGTCGAACAGAACGCGGGTGCCGGGCAGAATGGCCAGCGCCGCGCCCGGTGCGACGATCACGTTGCCGGCCACCCGATAGTCGCGCTGGCAAGTCCACGCCGTGTCGGTTTCAAGCGTGAGCTCGCCGGACTCGGCCAGCAGCTCGACGCCGCGCTGTTCTGGTGGGGGGCAGCCCGCAGGGTCGGCGCCACCATCGCCCTGATCGCCTCCGCTCGTCTGGTTCGCGCCCGCTTCCGCGTCGCCGGACCCAGCGTTTCCGGCACCGCCACTGCTCGCGCTCCCCGATGAAGCCCCGCTGCTCGCCTGCTTACCGGCCGTCACCTGCCCGTTCAGGTCGTTTGCGTCCTTGAGTGGCGTACAAGACGAGCCGAGCCAGCCCACCGAGAGCGTCAACGCCACGGCAGCTGCGACATCTCGCATGCGGCCTCACTAAGGCAGAAATGCCGCGCACGGAACGCTGTCACGACGCAGCGAGAAGCCGTCGAGGTCGTTGTCATCCGACCAGAACGCCGGCTTGAAACCGCCCACGCACTCCGCTTCGGGCGCAATGGCAAAGCCCTCGTTATTGGTGTTGGGCAAGCTGCTCGGTCGATCGAACAGCCGGCGTACCAAGAAGCGGCCCAGCGTCGGCGAGCCCGGCGTGGTGTCAATCTCCAGAATGGCTGACTTGCTACCGCAGGTGTCGTCACAGGTAAACCACAAGTAGCTCGTCTCGCGATCGAACTCGAGCCCCATGACTCCGGTCTGACCACTGACGATGGTGGCAATCAGACTGGCTACGCCGCTCGCGTGGTTGAGCGCGAAGGCGTAGATGCTGCCGTTGCCCTCGACACCGACGAAGAACAGCCCGCTGCCATGGTCGGGGTACTCGCTGGGAACGTAGGTGTGGCCCGCGGCTTGGTCGAAGAAATCCTTGGCCGTGAGATAGCTGTCCGGCACCCAGGTCACGGCTTCGATGCCCAAGTTTGCACCGACAACCGGCAGTAGTGAGGTCAGGTTGAAGTCATGAGTCGCGGTCAGGGTGGGCCCCGGTGCGGCGACGTCGAAGCGTAGTAGCGCGCTGCGGCTGACCGTGCTGGCGTCGTTGTTGCGCTCGGTCGCCACGTAGATGCCGTCAGACAGGCTGGCCGCAAACGTGACGCCTTCAGAATCCGGATTGCCGGTCCCGTCGGGGTAGCGAAGCGCCTTGCCCAAGCTCCAGTCGCCGGCAGTATCGGGCACGAAATTCGTGCCGTTGTCGATGAGCCGGTACAGCGTGCCCGGCCCGTTGACCACGGCCCAAAGCACGGCGGGGGAGCCAGCGCTGGCGCCCGTGTAGGTCAGACCGCTCAAGTTGCTGGTGTACTGGGCCTGCACGTCCTGAGTCGTCACGTCGTTCTGGCCCGGCCAGGCGAAGACCACCGGCCCTGTGGGCGCGCACGAATTGACCGCCCCTTTCGTCGAGGGCGCTTGGTTGGCGAACGCGCCGGTGCCGTCCGGACAGCGCCCATAGGTCACGGCGGCGTGCGCAGTCCAAGCATGTGAATCCACGAGCGCGCCGGTCGCGTCGAACAGCCGCGCCGAATCAGCCGCGCCCAGACCGAAGCCTTGTGCCGCCTCCTCGACCACGAAGTACGCACCCGGAGCCAGAATGGTACCGGCCGGCAGTGTGTAGGCGTGCGAGTCGTCGTTGTCCTTGAACACCCAGCCCGAGATGTCGCCCGCGACACTGCCGACATTGACGAGCTCCGTCCAGTCACCGGGCACACCGCCGCTCGACTCGATTTCGTTGATCTTGATGACTGGTACCGGGCAAGCGTTGGCCGCCCCCTGCGTCGAGCTGGCGGTAGTCGTGAAGGCGCCCGTACCGTTCGGGCAGCGGCCGTAGGTGGTCGCGGCGTGCGCGGTCCAGCTGTAGCTGTCGACCAGCTCACCGGTCGCATCGAACAGGCGCGCCGAATCAGCGCTGCCCAAACCGAAGGTCTGGGCTGCCTCCTCGACCACGAAGTAGCCGCCGGCCGGAATGATGGTGCCGGCCGGAAACGTGTAGACGTGCATGTCGTCGTTGTCTTTGAACACCCAGCCCGAGATGTCGGCGGCGACCGAGTCGGCGTTGTAAAGCTCCGTCCAATCGCCCGGCGTGCCCTGGTTCGACTCGACCTCGTTCACCTTCACGTTCGGGCGCGGCGCCGGAATCGTGTCGTCTGGCGAGCAGGTCACGGTCGCGGTCACGGCCTCGCTGCACTGCGTGTCGGAAACCAGCAGCGTCACGTCGAAACTGCCTGGAGCGGTGCACTCGAAACTTGCAGCAGCCGAGCTGGCTCCAGTCAAGCTGCCACCGCTCGCGGACCAGGCGTAGGTCGCCGCTGCCGGACTCGCGTCCGAGTCGGTGATGCTGGCGCTGAGCGCGATACTGCCGCCCACGACGACCTCGGACGGCTCGACCGACATAGCGTCGATGCGCGGGCAAACATTGGCGCTGCCTTCAACCTTGACCGAGCCGTTCTTGCTCGGCAGCCTGCAATCCAGCCGTACGATGGTCACGGTGGTCGAGCGCGCGGTGATGTTGAAAGTCGCGCTGGCGGAGCACACGACGAATGGATCGGTCGCGTCAGCCCCCGTCAATGTCAGGTTATAGCCGCTACCGGCAGGGATGCCGCCGATTATGGCCGAGATTGTCTTGCTCTTCGCAACGTTGATTGTCCCATCCTTGACGAAGCCGTTGCCCGTAATCACGTAGTCGAGCGAGTTTACGATCACATCGCCGAGCTTGAGCTCGAGCCCGACGCTGCCTGCGTCCTCACTGCGGCCGTGCCTAGGGTCCTGGAGCGAATCGTCCACCCCACAGGCAGCAGTCGTGGCGAAGCTCAAGACGAAAATCAGAGCCCAGCGTGATCGAATCCGAGCATGCATCGCTCGGTCTCGTAGCGGAGACCGCTCCCCGCGCGCGCGACGCTTTGGTAACAAGTCCGCGGAGATTGCAACGACAACCCGACTTTCGGACGACTTGTTCGCTGACCTAGGTTTCTGGTTCTCAGGGAGGAGGCACGCGCCTCCTCCCCTCAAGAAGCAAAGCTTCTTGAGCCTCCCCGCTACGCGGCGGCCCCGCCGATTTCGACAGCTGGTGTTTCACACCAGCCGCCTAGGGTCCTTGAGAGCCGTCTTCCGTGACAGATGAGTCAAGTTTTGCTGAGCTGTCGAGTTCGAGCAGGTTTTCTGCCGGGTCTCGCGACTATCGCGGGCTAGACCGCAACGCGCGCCGGCCTCGCCGGTATTGGTCTCGCGGATGGCTCCTGCTCTCGCCGATCGTGATCTTTTCTTCCAAGACCTACATGTCTTGTCGGGCTGGGGCCCCCTGCCCCAGCTAGCACTACTGCTGGGAATTTTCGATTTGCTGGGGAATTCCAGCTGTCGCGATCTGCCCGAGCGGGCGCTCCACCGGGCCCAGCGACTCTCCTAGCCAACGACGAAACCGCTCTGGCCTCGCCAGTTTTTGTCTCGTGGCTCGTTCCCGCTCACGCCGATCGTGATCTGCTCTTGCCAAAGTCTGCGGCAGTAGT
>DATEDZ010000329.1:0-8019 GCA_035281385.1 Polyangiaceae bacterium | reverse complement strand
CGCGCCGTACCCTGGAAAACCCTCATGTCCGAGATCTCCTTCGCCCTCGCGACGACCACTGACTACGAGCTGCGAGAGCTGCGAAAACCTAGGCTCCGCTGAACCGAAAGACCGAAACCTAGGGCCGACGCCCGACACCCCGTCAAATAACGGCTTCTCGCCGAGACCGAGCCCAGGCCCCGCGCGAGCGCGGCCCCGCCTTTGCCTTGCCCCAAGCCCCTCCCGCTCCCGAAACCGAACCCCTCCCGGAGCCGCGCTCGCACGGGGCCTCTTCTATGGATCAAGACTGGGCTCGGTCTTGACGAAAGGGACTGTTCGGGGCTTTCATGATGTCATGTCAGCCAACACGGCTCGCATTCAAGTCGGTCGGTTGCTCGAGGTTCGCGTGGCTGCCGGCTACCGTTCGGTGGACGACGTCGCCGCGCTGTTTCAGCAAATTGGGCGCGAGCTCGCCAGGCTGCCGCCGGGCGCTAAGCATGTGACCATCGCGGATTGGCGCCATTGTCCGATCATGGCTCCGGAAGCCGCGGATTTTCTGATAGCGCGCATGGCGGGCGTGAACCTGGGCACGGAGCGCAGCGCCGCGATCGCTCGGCAAGACGCGCCGGTGGCCGTCCTGCAATTTCTGCGGGTGATTCGCGACGCCGGTTTCTCCGATCGCCGGCTGTTCTTCAGCGAGGATGAGCTCTGCAGCTGGCTCGCAGAGGTGCTCTCGCCCGCGGAAAGCGTGCGACTTCGCGCTTTCTTGAGAGAGCCGGTCGGGGCCTGATCGCGGAGCAGCTAACGGCGCAGCGGTGGTCCGCCGCCCAGTGTCTGTGATTCCATTCCGCTCGCCCTGAAGCCTGCGCAATGACCGAACGGAATCAGAGGTCCGGTCGCCGTCGGGGAAGTTTCGCCGTGACGGCGGTGTGCCTGGAACATTTGCTCGCGCAGGCTGTCTGGGGCTCGGCATGACGACTGAACACGCGCTCATCGAGCTGGCGCATGAGACATGCGGGCTCGCGCACCTGCGCGAAGGAATCCTGGTGCTAAAGGCTGGCAAAATCACGGGGAGGACGCGGGGGCGTCACTGCGGCTCGCGCACGACGGCTTGGTTTTTTCCTGCTCGCTTGGCGTCGTAGAGCGCTTGATCCGCCAGCTCGAGCAGGCCGAGAAAAGTGTCGCTACCGGTCTCGGGCACCAGCGTCGCCCCGCCCACGCTGATGGTCACGTACGGCGTAACGTCGGATGCAGAGTGAGCGACTTGGAGCTCGAGCACCCGGCTACACATCCGCTGGCCGACGTGCCGCGCGCCCTCAGCTGGGGTTACCGGTAGCAGTACCACGAACTCCTCCCCGCCGAAGCGCGCCACGAAATCGGCTGGGCGTGTCGCGCCATCTCGGAGCGTCGCGCCAACCTTCTTGAGCACCTCGTCTCCAGCCAGGTGCCCGTAGGTATCGTTATAGCGCTTGAAATTGTCGACGTCGATCATCAGCACGGACAAAAGCGCCCGTTCACGCTTGGCTCTTTTCCACTCGCGCTCCATGTACTCGTTGAAGTAAGCACGATTGCTGACGCCGGTCAGCCCGTCCACACGGTTCAAACGCTGTAATTCGCTGTTGATTTCGGTGAGCTTTTGCTGGCTCTCGCGCAGAGCGCGATAGGCGTCGTCGCGCTGGATCTGGTTCAAGTAGGCCTTGGAGTGATAGCGGATGCGCGCAATCAACTCGACCTTGTCCGGAAGCTTGATCAAGTAATCGTTCGCACCCAGCGTAAACGCCTCGCTCTTTACGGCCGGATCCTCTTTCGTAGAAAGGACGATGATGGGCGTGTCTTTCGTCGCCGCGCTTTTGCGATACTGGCGTACGAGCTCCAAACCGTCCACGCCGGGCATGATCAGATCCTGGAGGATCACCGTTGGTTTGAGCTGTTGAGCCAAGGCCAGGGCCTCCAGGGGCTTGGCGCAGAAACGAAACTGTAGGTTGGGCTGGTCGAGCAGCGCGCGGCGAATCGCTTCACCGACCATCGCTTGGTCATCCACCAGTAGAACCGTGACCGCGTAGTCCTCAAGCGCTGGCGCGTTCTGTTCGGGTTGGGTTGATTCAGGCAGGTCCATGTGATTGCTCCTGACTAGACTTTCCGAGCGCAGATTTCGACGAGCCTGGTCGCGATGCGTGTCACGGGCAGCACTTCGACCGCGGCGCCGAGACTGGCGGCCGCCTTCGGCATGCCGTAAACGGCGCTCGTCGCCTGGTCTTGCGCAATGGTGTGATGCCCCTTGTCACGCAGCGCTTTCAGGCCGAGAGCGCCATCTGCTCCCATGCCGGTGAGCACGACGCCCACCGCTTCGCCAGGCCAGAGCTCGCTCACGCTACGAAAGAAGACATCGATCGAAGGTCGGTGCGCATACTCCACCTGTTCAGCCGCGTACTCGAGTCGGCCGCCGCCAGCCAAGCGTAGGTGATCCTGCGTGCCAGCTAGCAGCACGCTGCCAGCCGCCGGCCTCTCGCCATGCCTCGCGATGCGCACGGGTAGGGCGCAGTGACCGCTCAGCCACTCGGCCATGCCGCTCGCAAACTGCGCATCGACGTGCTGGACGATGGCGATGGCAGCGCGAAAGTTGCTCGGCAACGCGCGCAGCACCGTTGCGAGCGCCGCAGGGCCTCCCGCCGAAGCCCCAATCGCAACTAGACAACCAGCCTCTGGAAGGTGTCGTGCTTGCGACGGACCGCTAGCAGCCCCCGAAGCATTCGGCGAACCGAGCAGCCTCTTGATTGTCTCGATCTTCTTGAGCAGTGCTGCGGCACCCACACGCGGGTCTCTCAGACCCAGCGCAGGCGTGTCGACCGCGTCGAGCGCACCATAGCCCATGGCCTCGAATACGCGGGAGGTGTTGGCTTTGACACTGGCTGTCACGATCACTATGGCGCAAGGCGAGCTGCTCATGATGCGCCGCGTGGCTTCCACGCCGCCCATTTCCGGCATCAAGAGGTCCATGAGCACCAGATCCGGCGTTTGGCGGGCGCACTTCTCGACGGCCTCGACGCCATTCTTGGCGGTCCAGAGCAGCTGATGCTCCGGCTTCAACATGACGGCCGAGCGCAGCGCCTCGGTCGCAAGCGTGGAATCGTTGACGATGGCGATCTTCACGTGTTCGCCTCGCCAATGAGATCTACCACCGCTCGCAGCAGCGTCTCATCGTGAAAGCTGCCTTTGGTGAGGTAGTAGTCAGCGCCGGCAGTGAGACCGCGCTGGCGGTCCTCTTCGCGGTCCTTGTAGGACACGACCATCACGGGCAGCGCTTTCAGGTGCGCGTCTTTCTTGATCAGGGTAACGAGCTCGATGCCGTCCATACGCGGCATGTCGACGTCGGTGAGCACCAGGTCGAAATCGCCGGTGCGTACGGCGTTCCAACCGTCCATGCCGTCGACGGCAATCTCCACCTCGTAGCCGTGGCTGCTGAGCAGCTTGCGTTCGAGCTCGCGTACCACGAGTGAGTCGTCGACGACCAGCACGCGCCGGCGCTTCCTTTCCGTCCCTGCATCGACCGCTCGCTCGACCCGGTTCAGATGACTGGAAGCGGCTAGCTTGTCCACGGAGCGAATCATGTCCTCGACATCGACGATCAGAACGGGCGAGCCGTCTTCCATCAGCGCGCCCGCGGCGACGTCTTTGATCTTGCCCAAGCGAGCATCGAGAGGCTGGACGACCAGCTCGCGCTCGGAAAGGAAGCGATCCACGACCAGAGCATAGGAGCGATTTTGGTCTCCTATGATGATCACGGGCAACTCCTCGCCTGCGATCTGAAGCTCGCTGCCTCCGAGCACCTGATGTGCGGAGACGAGGCCCACGTATTCTCCCTCGAAATTGAAATGCTGGCGGCCCTCGAGTTGCTCGATTTTTTCCGCTCTCAGCTTGAGGGTGCGAACGATGTAGGCCAGCGGAAACGCATAGGGCTCACCGCCGATGTCAACCAGTAGCGCGCGGATCACCGACAGCGTCAGCGGCAGCTGCAGCACGAAGCGTGTGCCCTTGCCAAGCTGCGACGAGACACGGACGGTTCCGCGTACCTGCTTGACCATATCCTGCACCGCGTCGAGCCCCACGCCGCGTCCCGAGATGTCGGTGACGCCGTCTTTGAGCGAAAATCCCGGCAGAAACAGGAACTCGAGCAGCTCTGGCTCGCTCAACTTGGTCGCAATCTCTAGCGTGGTCAGATTGCGCGCCACGACGGAGCGTCTCAGTTTCTCCAAATCGATGCCACGACCATCGTCGGATACGACGATCTGCAGCATGCCAGCGCTGTGACAGGCAGATAGGTGCACCACACCTTCAGAGGGTTTGCCGGCGCGCTCTCGTTCGCCAGCCGGTTCGATGCCGTGATCGGCGGCGTTCCGCAGCAAGTGGCCGAGCGGCGCGTCGAGCTTTTGCAAGATGTCGCGATCCACCTGCGTTGCTGCGCCGCTGATCTCCAGACGCAGTTGCTTGCCGAGCGTACGGCTCAGATCGCGCAACATGCGCGGAAACGCCTGGACGCCGTCGGCGAACGGTCGCATGCGGCAAGCCAGCGCCTCTTCGTACAGTCGGTGCGACAGATTCGCCGCGCGTCGATCGAAGATCTCGAGCTCGCTCAGGCGTTGTGCCAAAAATTGGTGACTCTCGAGGACGCCGCGCTGAGCATCGGCCAGAGCAATCTGCCCAGGCTCATCCAGCGTGTGCAGGGGCAAGGCATTTCGCAAGCGGTCGAGCGCCAGCGTCGAGCGATACTGCATGCGTTTGAGCTTCAAGAGCGAATCGGCAAACGGCTTGAGCCAGCGCGATTCGACCAGCGACTCGCTGGCCAAGCCGAGTAGGCGATTCAAATGCTCGGCCGTCACGCGCAGTACGCGGTCCGCTCCTGCAGACTCCGCCGCCGCGGCCTGAGTCTCCGCGTTCGGCAGAGCAGCGACTGCCGGCAGCGGCTCGCCGGGCAGCGGCGCCTCTTCGGCGCTCGCCAGCGCGCTGGCTAACCCCGCAAGGAACGTGTCCACCTCGGCCTTCCTTGGGCCGTTCCATTGCTCCAGGTCGGCTTCCGCCGTTTTCGCGATTTGGAGTAGCAAATCCACCCCACGCAAGAGCTCGTCGATATGCCGTTGGCGGAGCAGGATGCGCCCGTGCTGGGCACCGACCAGGCAATCTTCCATGGCGTGGCCGACCTCGACGCCCGCCGCGAGGCCGACGATGCGCGCTGCGCCCTTGAGCGAATGCGCCGCGCGCATGCAGCCTTCCAGGTGATCAGCGGCGGTCGGGTCGCGCTCTAGAACCAAAAGTCCCGAGCTGAGCACTTCTGCCTGGCTCTCCGCCTCCATGCGGAACAGGTCGAGCATCGACAGCTCGCTCATGTCGCCGCTGCTCATCCGACGTTCCTGTTCAAGGAGTAGAAGAGTAGTTGCTCGTCGAGCAGGCCAACCGACCCCTTTTGCCACGGCAGCATGGCCTTGGTGTAGGTGCTGCTCGCCTTGGCAACGGTTTCCGGAGTCGCGATCAGCTCCGCGGGATGATAGCGATGCGTGCCATGCACCTCGTCCACCGGGACTACCAGCCGCTGCCCCTCGCGGCTGATCACGATCATGCGCTGCTCTAGGATACGTACCTTGTCGTGGCGGCGCCCCGCCGAGCGCTCGATGCCGAGAACGCGATCCAGCGCCACACAGATCAAGAGCTCGCCGCGCACGCTGACGAGCCCGAGCACGGATCCACTCCTGCGATGAGGCAGCGAGTGAATCCGGCGCAGCTCTGCAATTTCCCAGAATAGCGCTGTGGGCAAGCCGAGCCATTCGGAACCAATCCGAAAAATCATCACCGATTCAGTACCCGCCTGCTCGAGCGCTGGCGGCCGTGCGAAGTGCTCGGTCCAGTCACGCAGGTGATCGTCCGGCAGCGCACCATTCAGCAGCTCGGCGGCGGTCGTGGCGAATACTGGACAGTTTCGGCAATGCGTGTGCTGCGCGAGTAGTGGACAGGACCGGTCGCCGCGCACGCCGATCCGGTTCCAACAGTCGTGGACTACTGGACGCACCAACGCAGCATCCACACCGGCAGGTCGCCTAGCGTCGGCCATGCTTTACCTCGAGCCGGCGGGCACGTTGGTGCAGCACTCTCGCCCCGGCGTTGTCGCCGGCGTTCTCCAGGGCCAGGGCCAGGTGAACCAGCGCCTCGTGGTGATTGGGCTCGAGATACAGCGCCTTTCGGTAGAACTCAGTGGCCTCCTCGTGCCTGCCGCTAGCGTCGCGAATCACTCCGAAAAGGTAGAACGCCTCGGCGCTTGGACCGTGGTCACGTAAGTGCTTCTCGCAACTTTTTGCGGCTTCTGCGAGGTGGCCCAGGTTCGCCAAGCGTTTTGCGTCGTCGAGCCCTGGCTTGCTAGGCGGCGCAGCCACCGCGACTGCCGGGGGCCGGCTGCGCGGCACGCGCTTTGCCGCTTGCAAGGGTGGGCGCTTGGCAGTGGGCGCCGTTCTTGGAGACACCGTGCCCGCGCGAGGCGCTGCAGACTTCCGAAGTCGAGGCGCCCGGTCCGGCTTCTTGAATGCGAAAGCCAGGGGCACTCTGAGCGAGACGAAATCGTGTGAAAGCAGGAGTGCCGTTTCGGATGGCCCGACGAACAGTACTCCCTTCGCGCTGAGCAGCCGCGTCAGAACCGCAATGGCCCGGTCCTGCGTGGGGCGATCGAAATAGATCAGCACGTTCCTGCAGAAGATGCAGTCGTACGGCTCCTGATCGCGCAAGAAACCTTCGTCGAGCAGATTGCCCCACTGAAAACGTACGGGCGCGCGCACGGCGTCGGCGATCCGATAGCCGCTCCCAGCGTCGAAATGACGATCGCGAAAGCCCAGATCGGTGCCTCGGAAGGAGTTCTTGGAGTAAACCCCGCGCTCGGCGTACGCGAGCGCACGCCCGCTCACGTCCACCGCGTCTATTCGAAAACCGGCTGCTGGCAGGCCCGCATCCAAGAGCGCCATAGCCATCGAGTACGGCTCCTCACCCGTCGAGCAGGGCAAGCTCAGCAGGCGGAGCGCGCTTGGGGCCGCCGACCGCGACCGTTGCTCGCTGGCGAAGCGTGCTAGCGCTGCGAAGGCTTCTCGATCGCGGAGGAACCACGTTTCGCCCACGACGACGGTTTCGATCAGCTCCTGTAGCTCGGCCTTGGAACTACTGACCCGCTGCCAGTAGGCGCGGATGTCATCGAGCTTGCAGGCAGCCTGCCGTGCGCGCACGGCGCATTCGACGGCAGCGCTGCCAATCGACGCAGCATCGAGCCCCATCGTCTGCTTCAAGAGCTTCTCGAATTCGGCGATCATCCGGGCACGCTCAGAGCAATGTCGTTGAATAGAGTGTCGCGTAGGGCCGCTGGCAGCAGCCTCGAAACCTCGATCCACTGGATCAATCCCCGGCCGTCCGCGGTGACGGGTCCGAGGTAGGGTGCGGCGTCTCCGCCGACACCCGTCGTGGCAAAGTCGCTCGCCTCGCAGCGCAGCATTTCCGTGGCGCACTCCGCGATCAAACCTAGCTTGCGTTCGGCACCGCGGCCGTCGACATAGCGCACGAGAACGATGCGGGTGGTCAGGCTCCATGTCGCCGACCGTCCCAAGGCCAGCTGGCTCAAGTCGATGGCAGGGACCGATTCTCCTCGGTAGTTGAAAACACCCGCCACTCCTGCGAGCGCGTGGGGAATCTCCTTGAGCGTGACGAGCGGCATCACCTGCGCAATGGTGGCAGCTGGCAGCGCGTAGCGGTCATTGCCGAGTCGAAAGAGTAGGAATAGCATCCCCGAGGATCCTAGAAACTGGGAGGCTGGTGTGAAACACCAGCTGTCGAAATCGGCGGAGCCGCCGCGTAGAGGGGAGGCTCAAGAAGCTTTGCTTCTTGAGGGGAGGAGGCGCGTGCCTCCTCCCTGAGAACCAGAAACCTAGGAGGCTGGAGTTTGAAAAACACCAGCCTCCTAGGCTTCCTGCAACTTGAAGCGAGAGACACCGCTGCGCAGATCCATCGCCACCTGATTCA
>DATEDZ010000328.1:0-6226 GCA_035281385.1 Polyangiaceae bacterium | reverse complement strand
CCCTCTCGACCGCAAACCGCCCCGCTCCCGGCGCCTGCGAATTTGCGCTCGTCCAAACCCGAGCCCCTCTCCGAGCCCGCTACCCCTCCCGATCAGCCGCGCCCGCCCCCGAACCCGGCCGGATCACGAATCAAGGGTGCGTTTGAAGCGCCTTGGGCAGGCCGGCCACGGCCGCGTGGGCGGCGGCGTCGAGCGCTTCGTGAGGCGTTGCGCCCACGGTGGTGGCATTGCCGCGAACGGTCGCGAGGAGCGCGCCGTGCCGATCGGAGAGAATCAAGTCGACCACGCACACCATCCTCAGTTTGCGTCCTGGCTCCACGTAACGACGCAGCTGCACCAGCGCTGGCGAAATGGTGTACGCGCTGACCGACTCGGCAAGGCGCGCTTCCGCGATGTGGCGCTCGACGATTCGGCGCAGGGCCCGCGGGGTGGACGACTCGGCGGAACGGGCGGGCTCCCTAGCCAGGGCGGGGCTGGCTTTGGCGATGGCGTCCGGTACGAACAGAGTCGTTGCCAGCAGCAAGCAAGTGCTTGCGCATCGAGCAGTCATGATACCTCTCGAGAGCAAGGCACGGGCCAGCTCGTGGCGGCGCTCTTGGTCGCCGTAAACCGGTGGGTTCGCGGTCATCTGGTCTTCCATGACGGTGCCGGCGTGGGCTCTCACGAGGCGTAGCGCCGCGTACGAGGCAGTTGTTCGGACAATTGATCCCCAATCTAGAGCCTCGTCCCTAGCGAAATGCGCGCGCTTCGGGCAGAGCCGTGATGGCATGGTCTGTGCTGATGTGGGGCACAATGTCCGCGACCGCGATCAAAATGCCCCAAGCTACTCAAACCCCCGCTTCGGCCGCCGCCAAGCGTTATCGAATCCTCGTTGCCGACGATGAGAGTGAAATGTGCGAGCTGGTCCAAGCAGGGCTGCGCCCGCGCGGCTACGACGTGGCTTGGCACGTCACGCCGGAGGAAGTGCTCGAGGCCCTGGATCGCGATGACTACTCGGCCCTGCTGGTCGACATTCACATGGATGGCAAAAGCGGGCTGGATTTGTGCCGTACCGCCATCTCCAAGCGACCTGATCTACCGGTGATCATCATGACCAGTTTCGGTACCGTCGAGCACGCCGTGGGCGCCATTCGCGCCGGCGCGTACGACTTCATCACCAAGCCGGTCTCGATGGATGCCCTGGTGCTCACACTAAAGCGCGCGATGGAGGACCGTTCGCTGAGCGATGAGCTTCGGCGCCTTCGGCACCGCGTCGAAAGTAGCGAGCTGCCCAGCGTCATCGGCAGCAGCGACGCCATGAAGCACATGATCGATCTAGTCACGCGCGTGGCAGAGACCGATACCAACGTGCTCGTTACGGGCGAGAGTGGGACCGGGAAGGAGCTCGTAGCGCGTGCGCTGCATGAGCGAAGCAAACGCAGCGGCGCGTTCCTGGCGATCAACTGCGCCGCCGTACCGGAGACGTTGCTCGAGAGTGAGCTGTTTGGCTACGTTCGCGGCGCTTTCACGGACGCCCGCACGAACCGCACCGGGCTATTCGTCGAGGCCAATCAAGGGACGTTGTTCCTGGACGAGATCGGGGAGATGCCGCTGTCGATGCAAGCAAAGCTGCTCCGCGCTCTGCAAGAACGCAAGGTCCGACCGGTCGGCTCGTCTCAAGAAGTGCCGTTCGATGCGCGTATCGTCACCGCGACCAACCGCAATCTCGAGGAAGAGGTGGCGGCCAAGCGTTTTCGCGAGGATTTGTATTATCGGGTCAACGTCGTGCGCATCGACGTGCCGCCGCTCCGCCATCGCGGACAAGATCAGCTCGAGCTCGCCCACTTTTTCTTGAATCGCGCGGTCGAGCGTTCGGGCAAGCCGATCACCGGGATCGACCGCGCAGCCGCCCAGGTGATCATGTCCTACGATTGGCCCGGCAACGTCCGCGAGCTCGAGAACTGTGTCGAGCGCGCGGTGGCCCTGGCACGTTTCGATACCATCACCGCAGAAGATCTGCCGGTGAAGCTACGCGAGCATCGACCGACGGAGGTCTTCGAGCTCGGCAGCGATCCACTGGCTATGCCGTCGATGGATGTCGTCGAAGAACGTTACATCCGTAAGGTGCTCGCTAGCGTCGGAGGCAACAAGACCCTCGCCGCGAAGGTGCTGGGACTCGACCGCCGCACGCTCTACCGCAAGCTCAAACAACAACAAGCTTGAGCCGGCACGGCTACTTGGCGCTGGCCAGCCAGATGCCGGCGTCATTTCCGTAGGGGATGGTGTACAAGATCTCGTCGTAGGAAACGAGGTAGGAGGAAACACCGTCGTTGACGCGAGCGGTGAAGCGGAGCTCGAGATTTCGGTATTCGAGTCGGCCGGTGAGGGTCAACGCATCGAAGTCGGTCAAATACATCACGCCCGACAGCACTTCTTCCAGCGACGAAGTGCCGAAGACGATCACGTTGGAAGCCACTGGAGAGAGCTCGGGAGCTAGAAGCGACTTTCCAGGCCGCGCGGCCTCGAGCGCGTCGATGCCGTCAGGGAACACCGAGAGCCGGCCGGCTCCGTGCTCCTGCATGTCGTGGAACAGCACCGTCCAATTCCTCGTGCGGTCTTGGTACTCGAACGCGTCCCACCGCACGCGTTCGGCAAGCACCACCAAGCTATCCCCGAAGGGTACGGCAACGCTACCGACGGTGCCGTCGAAGTCCACGATGAGGCGGTCGGCGCGCCACATGACTCTGTCGGCCAGAGTGCGCGTTTCGCCGGCCGCGTTCCACCACACGTAGCGGCCAGTGTCCCCGTCCACATCGACGAGCGCGTAGCCGTAGGTCTCGCTTTCGGACTCGAGCAAGCGCAGGTGCCTCAATGTCGCCCGGGCTCCGAGCGCGTGCTCGTCGCCCGAGGGCGTACGCACGAACAGCGTGTCGCGTGAGTCTTCGGTATCGCCAGCACGGAAATAGAAGAACCAAAATGGGTCCGCAAGCGGGTCGAGCCCTCGGCTTTCTAGGGCCGGCACGAGCTTCACTTGCGACGCGTCCGCCTCGAAGGGCAGCGTGAAGGTTTGCCCAGTCGGTTCGTGAATCGCCAGCAGCTTGCCCCCCGCGCACGGAGAACGCAGCGTGACCCAGGTACCATCCTGGCCTCCGAGCGAGCACGCATCTTCGACGAGCAGCTCGCTTTCGACGACGTTCGAGTCGGCCTCGCTTGCCACGATGCGATGAGCGCCGACCGCGTCCTGATAGAAGAGGCTCTGGCCCGCGCGAGCAAGCGAGGTCACTTCGTCGCCGAAGGTTCCTTGCGACTTCCAGTTGCCGTCGAACACGGCCAGGCGCCCATTCGCCACGGCTGCCCAGCGCTGGCCGAAGACGCGGCTAACGCTGCCGACGCCGCTCGCGAGGAGCGCCTGGCTCCCGGCTTCGGGCGTGGCCAGCCACAAGTCGCTACCCGCCCACACCACGACGCTCTGCTCTGTTTCGGCAATGGGCAGCCGGGCGTCATCGAAAGTCAGGGGGTAGGTGCGACAGGTCGCGTCGGCGAAATGAAGCGTCCCCCTGCGCGTGTCTTCGTGGAAGTACGAGATGAGAGGCGCGCTGCGGCTCGGTTCACGCGTGGTGCTGTAGTGGGCCACGCCCTGTATTTCACACGGCCGAGGCTCCGCATAGCGCATCGAAACGAGCTTGCCGGTAGCATCATCCGCCTCGCGCGCCAGCAAGTAGACCTCGGAGCCCGCCATCACGCCGAGCTGGCTATAATGGCCATGCACCAAGCGCAGCCCCGGCGACGCGAGATGCGTGCTCTGTTCCGGAAAAAGCGCACCGCCCGCGTCCTCATAACCCTGAACGATGTCGCAGCCCAAGCCAGCCGTGGCGAGCCATGCTAATACCCCAATGCAGCCACGCGGGGTGCGCTGGGCATCGATGCTCTTTCGGGTCAGGTTATCGCGTGTCACACGGCTACTGGTATTAGCCACGCTTCTTTCGACGGCGCAACTCCGGGCTCAAGCACCGGCTGCCGAGAGTACGCAGGGTCAGGCGAGCCACGACAACGAGATCGCGCTCCCCGAAGCCTTGTCCACGCCTCTGGTCTACCCCGAAGGCGCGAGGGGCCAGGCCACGGTCGTGCTCGAGCTCACCTTGGATCGCGAAGGTCGGGTGCTCGATGCTCTGGCGCTCACGGGCGACGCTCCGTTTCGTGATACGGCGCTCGCGGCAGCTCAGGGCTGGCGCTTCACTCCGGCGCTGCGCGGCGGTCGACGCGTCCCCGCGAAAATTCGTTACTCCGTGCAGTTTTGGCCGCCCGCATCCGAGCCGCCCGCGCCCCACGCCGCGGCCGAGCCCACGCCCCGCGCCGCGGCCGAGCTCACGCGGCCACACGGCCAGGCACCGAGCCCCAGCGCGCCGATCGAAATCCTCGTCGAGGGCGAGCGCCCACCGGCCGGCTCCGTCATCTTGACGCGCCAGGAGACGCGGGCACTGCCGGGTAGTTTTGGCGATCCGCTGCGGGCGATCGAGGCGCAGCCCGGCGTGGTTCCGATCGTGTCGGGACTGCCGGCATTCTTCATTCGCGGCGCACCCCCCGCCAACGTCGGGTTCTTCATCGACGGCGTCGAGATCCCCGTCCTCTACCACGCCTTCCTCGGTCCCTCGGTGCTGCACCCGGCGTTCATCGACAGCATCGAGTTCTATCCAGGTGCCGCACCCGCAAAGTACGGTCGCTTCGCTGGGCCGATTGTCGCGGTAAGAAGCAAGCCACTTGCCTGCGCGCCCTCTGGGGAAGCAAACCTGCGCCTGATCGACGCAGGTGGCCGACTCGAAAGCGGGCCCTTCGCGAAGAGCCACGAGTGCGGGAGCAGCGGTGCGCGGGTCGCAGGTCGATATTCCTACGCGGGCCTGGTGCTCTCACTGCTCAGCGACGCCGAGCTCGACTACTGGGACTATCAGGCGCAGGCCAATCATCCGCTCAGCCGGCGCGACACCGTCAGCGTGGTTGCGTTTGGCGGCTACGATCTATTTCGCGCGTCGCAGGCCACCGTCAATAGTGGCGCCGAGATCGGCTTTCACCGCGTGGATCTGCGTTGGGATCGCAAGCTCGCGGGGGACTCCACGTTGCGCCTGGCCGTGACCGGCGGCTCCGATCGAGCTGCCGGCGCCGAGAGCGCGACCAGCGTGCTCACCAATCAGTCGCTGCGCCTTCGCAGCGAGCTCAGTCAGCGCATCGGACCCCGCAGCCGACTCCAGGCCGGCCTCGACACCCGGCTCGATCGCTTCGGGCTCGAGGCCAATCCCCGTAGCCTCAACTACCCTGACTTCTTGCGGCTTTTTCCGGCTCGCATCGATACCACCATGGGAGGCTACGTCGCGCTTCAGCTCGAGCCCGCGCGCGGTGTGCATGTCGCCCCAGGCTTGCGGGCAGACGTGTACTCGTCCCAGGGCGTGAGCGCGTTGGGCGTCGATCCGCGAGTGTCCGCGGAGTACGAGGTGAGCCGGACAGTGCGCCTGCAGCATTCGCTCGGCATGGCTCACCAAAGGCCGAATTTCACGGCGCAGGTGCCCGGCGCGCAGGTCGCCGATCTCGAAGGCGGGTTACAGACCGCGCTGCTCTGGAGCTCCGGCCTGAAGCTGAAGCTGCCGCTCGATTTGCTCGCGTCCGCGACGGTGTTTCGCTCCGCCTACTTCAACGCGCTCGATCCGCTCGGGGGCGGGCGGGACTTCACCATCGATCGCACTCAGCTCGATCGCCGCGCGACGGTGTCGGCGGCGGGTCTCGAGCTCCACGTGGCGCGACCGGTGACGAAGCAGCTCGGCGGCTTCGTCTCCTACACGCTTTCACGCTCCGAACACTCGACCCCCGAGCACAAGTCGCCGTCGGGCTTCGACCGAACGCACGTCCTTCAGACCGCGCTCAGCTACGAGGTGATCCAAGGCTTTCGCGTAGGGGCGCGCACCGTGCTCTACTCCGGTGTGCCGGAGCTGAACCTGGAAGGCTCGCCGCACTTTACGGGGAGCCGGCGCGGCTCGCCCTTCTTCCGCCTCGACTTGCGTGCCGAGAAGCGCTTTCGCCTTGGAAAGAGCGGCTACTGGGGCGTGACGGGCGAAGTGCTGAACGCGACCTCCACCCGAGAGGTCGTGCGCCTCGATTGCGGAGAAGTCTGCCGCGAACGCAGCGCGGGCCCCGTGGTGCTGCCCAGCATCGGCATCGAGGCCGGGTTCTGACGAACGTGTTGTTGGCATCGGAGCCTCCT
>DATEDZ010000327.1:0-25641 GCA_035281385.1 Polyangiaceae bacterium | reverse complement strand
CCCAAGCAGAGCTCAACGAGGAGTATTCGGGTGACGTGCTGGCGCACAAGTTCAGCCAGCTCGAACAGACCAAGGGGGCCGAGGAAGACCTTTTGTCTTTGAAAAGAAAAATGGGACTAGCACCCCCCGAGCCGGAACCTGCGAAGGCCGTGCGTGTCGATAGTGCTGCGGCGCCCACCGGCACGAGCGCGGCGCTGGACGCCGCCGAGCAAGAAGAGCTGGCCCGCGCGCTGGCCGAGCTCGAGGCCGAAGAACAGCAAACCGAGCTACGCGCAAAAAAGTAGCCAATGAAGAAGCTAGCTTTCGTTCTGGCCCTCGCACTCGCGGCGGGGCCAGGGCAAGCGTTTGCGGCAGGGCGGATGATTTCCGCTGAGCCGGTCGACGACGTGAAGATCCGCATCGACGGGGATCTGCGCGAATGGCCGAACAAGATGACCGACCTCGGCGACACGCTCGACGGCAAGCCGGGCGGCGGGGATCCGCGCGTGGCCGCGACCGTGGCCTACGACGAGAACAGCCTTTATGTCGTGCTGAAGATCTTCGATCAGAAGATCGTCAGGACGGCGGCCGCCGGCGCGAACGAGGACCACGCCACGCTGTACCTGAATTTTCCGAAGGGCCAGACCTACGCGGTCGACCTGTATCCGGGGCAGCCGGGCAAGGTGGCCGGCGCGATCAAGATCAAGGGCACCACGGTTAACCAGAGCAAGCTGGTCGAGGCCCCCACCGGCAAGGGCCTCAGCGTCGAGGCCCAAATCCCGTGGACCGCGTTCCCGGAAGCGGCGCGCACGCGGGTCGGGCTGCGCGCCACCATCACCTATACCGACTCGGACGCGGGTGGCAGCGTGAAAGCGGTGATCGGCACCAGCCAGGCCAAGGCTGGCAAGGCGATGCCGCCACTGCTGCTCGCCAACGAGCAGGGGCTGCAGGAGCAGATCATCAAGGCCAAGGGACTCCCGAGTAGCCCCGCGCGCGAGTCCTTCGGTAACGTAGCGGGCGACAGCATGATCGAACGCGTGGCCATCTGGGGCGGCAACCTCGTGGTGATCGGCCCGCACTTCCGCGGCGGCAAGGAGTACTACTTCGCGGACTTGGGGGTGAGTGACGCCGGTATGGTGGATCGTCTGGAGCTCGTCGATTTCGATGCCGATGGCAAGGACGAGATCGTGGTGCAGAAGCGCGTCGGCGACTCCGAGAAGTACCGCGACGTGATCACGGTCATCAAAGTGGGCCGCGACGATCAGCCGTTTTTGGCTTTTGCGCATGAGGTCGGGATCAAGACGCCCGACGGCCAGATCAAGAACAAGGTGAAGATTTCGAAGGCCGGGATCGAGATCGCGCAAGGCGAGTCGGAGGGCTTCGACCCCGGCAGTTTCTCCGAAGTGCAGCCTGGCGACATGGGCGCGACGATCCTGCCTTGGGAGAGCGTGGGCAGCCGCACGTTTGCTTGGAAGGGTAAGGGCTTCGAGGCGGCGGGCGAAACCGGCTTCACGCCGAAGGTGTCGGCTGCGGGCGCCAGCGGCAAGAAACCGAAGAGCGGCAAACCCGGCACCAGGACGAGCAACGAGCCGCCGGCACCGCCCAAGCCTCGGCCACCGACCGCCGATGAGCTGCTGGATCGCGTCTACGCGCTCTACAGGAAAGATCGCGGGGCCGGTGGCAAGCCTCGCTTCGACTTCGTGACCGACGTGGCCGGCGATCGCGGGCCCGAGCGCATCGTGATCCACGGCAGTGACATCGTGGTGTTCGGCAAGGGCTTCCGCGAAGGGCTGAGCTACGCCTTCATTGCGGTGGGCGTGAAGGAGCCGCAGGACATCCTGGACGCCACCGCGCACGACCTGACCGGCGACGGCAAGGCCGAGATCCTCATCCGCGCTGTTTTGCACACCAAAGCCAGCAAGGCCTTGGGCGGCGACGTGGTCTCCCGGCATGCGCTGATGGTCTACGGCGTGCAGGGCGACGGCTTAGTAAGAATTTTCGGGGCCGAGACTGGCCGTTCGCTCGAAAAGAACCAGATTCTGGGAGCGGTCGCGTTCGTGCCCGCTCGTCGCGGTTTCGACATCGAATTGCGACCATCGCGAGCCATCGGCTGGACCGAGCAGAGTTACCCGTTTCCGCCCGACACCACGACTGCTGGTGGCCTAGAGCCGCTGCTCTTGCCCTGGGGCGGTGGCTCCAGAAAGTACAAATTCGACGGCAAGTCGTATTCCGGAAAATGAGTGAAGCTGGCTCACTCCAGCACCGTCAAGTTCACGACCGTGAAGCCGCCCGGTTTGACCGTGACTTTCTTTTCGAAGAATTGACTACGGGCCTTGAGCTGCACGGTGCGAGTACCGGCGGGCAGCATGACGCGCGCGAAGGCCATGCGGGCGGGGAGGGTGGCCCAGCTGCGGGTGTCGGGTGTGTCGGTGGCGGTAAGGGTGGCTTGGGTGGCGAGGCTGAGCAGGATGCCGGCGATCGCGTTGTCCTTGCCGGCGGCTTGCCGCACGCCCTCCCCAGCGACGATACGCGCAATCATGCGCGTGATGGCCGACGCGATCACGGTGCCCTTCGCGTCGTCCCAGGCGCGCTTGGCCTCCTGATCCACCGCCACGATGCCTTCGAGCGGCAGCTGCGTGCCATCGAGCCGGAACCAGGGCTCGTCCCAGCTGCCGCGCGGCTTGCCGAGCTCGGGGTAGTTGACCCAGGTGACCAGGCCCTGCGCCGCGAGGTGGTTGGCGCGCGCGTGGTCGTGAGGGCTCATGGCGCCGCTGACATAGGTGAGGGCCAGGCCGATCGGGATGCGCCGCGCAATCTTGGCCGGGACGCGACCGTAGCTCACGATGACCAGTAATTCTCCCTGTTGCTTGAGCGCTTCGGGATCCGTTGGCAGCGGTTTTTCGTCGTCGGCAAGGCCCGCAACCTTGCGCAGGCGGGGAGAGCCGTAACCCGACCAAGCCATCAGGCGTCGCACTGGCTCGCGCAGCGATTGATACTGCCCGTACTGCAGGGCCTCGTCGTAGTAACGCAGCGCCTCGTCGTTCGAGCCGCTCTTCTCGAAGGTGAAGCCCGCGAGGTAGCTACCCGGCGCCGTGAGCGCGTTGTCCGGGTCGTTGTCCTTCAGGTACTTCTGCATCACGGCCAGGCGCCGCGCCTCGACCCGCGCGCCCTGGAGGTCTCCCCGCACCAAGTAGTTCACCATGTTCATGGTGTTGATCATCAGCTTCTCGTACGGCGGCGCCTTGTAGGGTCCGGTGTCGTCCGAGAACAGGTATTTGCCGATGTCGTCGACCGCGTTGCGTTTGAAGTCGAGCATCTCGATCTGCTTGTCGCAGACCTCGAGATCACGGCTGCTGAGTTTGTAGCTCTGCAGCTGCTGCAGCACCATCGCGCGATCGAGCAGGAACACCGCGTTATCGCCGCTGGTTCGTTCGGGTAGCTGCTGTTCGGAGTCGGTTTCGAGCTGCTCGTTCAGCAGCGAAAGCGCGCGCTTCGGCTGACCGGCGTCGAGCGCGCTGCGGATCTCTTTCGTCTTGTCGGAGTGACTGGCGCACCCGCTGACCGACAGCGCGCCGATGAGCAGCGCGGGCCAGAGTTTCATTGGCGCCTCTACTCGCCGACCCGCCTAGATAATGGCCTTGGTGATGGCGGACTTGTGCTGGAACAGAATGATGCTGGTTTCGACCTCCAGCACTTGGATGAACATGTAGTACTGCACGCGTCGCTCGCCATCCTGCCGTTCGTCGCTGGTAAAGACCTTACCGGTCACGATGTAGCGCGCGCCGATCTGCTTGCCCCAGGTGGCGGCCTGGGCGGCGTCGAAGGCGCCCGAGTACTGCTGGCGGATCTCCGCGATCAGCTTGGGCTGCTGCTCCATGCTGATGACGCGCACGTGGCCGGCGTTGACCAGCGTGGTCTCGATGTCGCTGATCAGCGCGTCGAGCGAGCTTTCCACGTGCTCGGTGGTCTCGTTGCGCAGCGGCAGCACCGCCACCGCCGGCATCTGCTCGCCCTCCCAGCGCTTGACCACCGGCGCGCTCTCCAGCGCCTTCATGTTCTCCCGCAAGAGCTTCTGCAGGTCGCGCCGGTCGAGACCGGTGCTCATGGCCTGATCGTCCAGGCCCTCGACCTCTTCCCCGCGCACCGCCTTGGGACCGCAGCCCACGGCGGCAACCGAGACACCCAAAGCCAGGACCAAGGCAACCCGGCGATCCGATCGGCTCATGCTCTTTTCCATGAAGTAACCTTAAAAGTTGGACGAAGCTTCCCGCCGGAGCATGTAAGACCGGCTCGCCCGGCGTCAAATGACGCTTGGCGGCGCCTGGATTTCTTCTGCTATTTCGGAGCGGAGGCGGGGGCGGGGCCCCGCCGAGCCCACAAACTACGCGGGGTTCGGCGAATTGCCGGCTCGGCGCACCGGGATGATCTGGACGCGGCGGTCGTCGCCTTCGCCATCGCTGCGGGTGATGACGCCCTCGAAACCGGCCAGCGCCAGGTGCACGACGCGGCGATCGCGCGGGTTCATCGGCTCGAAGGTGATGATCTTGCCCTGCTCGACCGCTTGCTTACCCAGCCGGCGCGCCATGCTGGCCAAAGAGTCGTCGCGACGGCTCTTGTAGCCCTCGGCATCGACCGACACGTGCCGGCGATCGAGCCCCGGGCGGTTGAGCACGCGGTGCGTGACGAACTGCAGCGCAGAGAGCACCTGTCCCTTCTTGCCGATGATGCGCCCAGCGTCGCGCCCAGCGATCTCGAGATTGATCTCGTCGACCGAATTGCCCTCACGCGCGCGGCGCAGGTGCACCGTGCACTCCATCTCCATCTCGCGCACGATGGTGCTCAAGAAGTCGAGCGCCTTGCGCTGGCGATCGTCGGTCGGTTCGAGGTCGGGCTCGCGCTTGCGATGGCCTCGCCCACCATCAGCGTCGGGCCGGTCAGCGCCAGTGCCCGCGTCGGCGTCCGCCTTGGGCAGCGGCGCGTCGTTCGGGTCTTTGTCATCCCATGCGTCGTCGTTGAGCTCGCTGTTTTCGCTCATGGTTCATGCCTTTCCGTTGCCGAGCTGGGGCCGGTCTTCGCTCTGCTTGACCTTGCCCTTCGGCGTAAGCTTGTCCTTGGCCGGCTTCTCGCCAGCCTTCTTGGTCTCGCTGACCACTTCCACGTTGATGGCGCCCTTGCCCTTGCCGAGCGTGCGCCGCGCGTGCCATTCCACGCCCTGCTGCTGCAGGATGCCGAGCACGCCGTTGGTGAACATGTACACGCCGAGCCCCGCCGGCAGGAACAACATGAACACCGTGAACATGGCCGGCATGAAGTACAGCATCATCTTCTGCTGCGCCGGATCGCCCTGCGGGGGCATGATCTTCTGCTGGAAGAACGAGGTGGCGCCGATGATGAAGGGCAGGATGTACAGCGGATCTGCCGACGACAGATCGGGGAACCACAGGAACGGGATGTTGTAGAGCTCCACTGCGGTTTGTAGCGTGGTGTACAGCGCGAACCACACCGGCA
Organism: Polyangiaceae bacterium; assembly: GCA_035281385.1. GTDB lineage: Bacteria > Myxococcota_A > Polyangia > Polyangiales > Polyangiaceae > PMG-095. Next base: position 20,154 of record DATEDZ010000327.1, on the reverse strand, counting down.
TGCTGGCCAGCTGCGGCAAGCAGCCCTTCAGCGGATTCACGTTGTGCTTTCGCCACAGCTCCATTTGCGCCAGGCCCTTGGCCTGCGCGTCGTCCTTGAACTTCTCGTTCAGCGCGTCGAGCTCGGGTTTCAGCTCGCGCATCTTGATCATGCCCTTGATCGAGGGCAGAGCGAGCGGGAACAGCAGGGTGCGCGCGGTGATGGTCAGGATCACGATCGCGATGCCCCAGTTGCCGACCACGCCGTGGACCTTGAGCAGGAAGGTCACGAGCACCTTGGCGATGGCCGAGAAGAAGCCGAGGTCGATCAGCTCTTCGACGCGATGCTTGCCGTCTGCGGCGCTGGTCAACAGCGCGCGCTCGAGCGGTCCCGAGTAGCTGGTCAGCGAGTAACTGGCGCTCTGACCCGGCTCGAGCGAAAGCTCCGGATAGGCCAGGCGCACCCGGTACAGCGAGCCGCCATGCGGATCCTGATCGACGCTCGAGTACTGGTCCGAGTTGTAGCGCTGCTCGATGCGGGCCTGACACACCGGCGCCTTGCCGGGTGCTTTGAGCGGAACCAGCGACTGCGTGAAGTAGGCGTTCGAGACCGCACCCACCGCGGGCAAGCCGGGCGCTTCGTACCAGTCGCCGGCGTTGCGGGTGTTGGTCGGAAATCGGTTTTTGTCGGCGAAATCGCCCGGCTCGAATTCGCCCGGCGTCAGGCGGGTGGTCGCGCCCTCGGCGGGAACGCATTCCAGCCGGGTGATCAGCGGGCTGACCTTCAACATGCTGCCCGCGGTCTCGTGGTGCGTGCGCCAGGTGTCGGTGTGCACGGTCACTGCGTGCTTGAGCGGTCGGGAAGCACGGTTGGTGAGTGAGACGTTGACGTCGAGCTCGTACGGGCGCGGCGTCGTCTGGATGGTCTTGGTGAGCTCTACCTTGTCGTCCTTGTAGCTGAGCTCGCAGCTAGTTCCGGTCGCCTTGACCAGCGTCCAGTCCATCGTGTCGGGATCGACTTGCCGGTCGGGGCTCTGCTCTAGCCGGTTCGAGAAATGGAAGCGGAACGGCTGGTAAAACTCCTGATCGGGGGTGGTGATGACCTCGATCTGCTTGCCGTCCTTCTTGTACTTGGACGTGGTCAGGGTGAAGCGCTTCAGGCTCGCCCCGCGGCTCGAAATCTGAGCAGAAAAACGCTCACCAAAAAGGTCGCAGCGCAGCTCTGGTGCGCGCTGCCCGCTCGGCAGGCTCATCTGCTGCAGGTCGAGGCTAGGCTGTTGCTTCTCCTTGCTCGAGCCCCCGAGCCAGTTTCCACCGAACGTGATCAGGAGGAAGATGCCGACGGCCAGTAGCAACCAGCGAGCGAGATTGCCGCGTTCCATTCTTGCGTTTTTCGAGGGAGACCCGGAGCCAGTGCCTTACCGGGCGCGAGAATTTGATGGGCCGGTCTAGCACGGGGCCCGTCGCGTGGTCACATGCCAGAGGTCGATTTCGCCGCTCAATCCTCAATTTTCGGATGACCGGCCGGCAGCGGGGGAGGGTCGTAACCGCCGGGGTGGAAAGGGTGGCAGCGCAGAATACGCCGCGCCGTGAGGTAGGAGCCTTTCAAGGCGCCGTGCAGCCGCAAGCACTCGTAGCCGTAGTGCGAGCAAGTTGGATGAAAGCGGCACTTGGGGCCGAGCAGCGGCGAGATGGCGCGCTGGTAGAAGCGGATCAGCAACATGAACAGACGCGCGCCCATCTACTCGAACCATAGCTCATGCTGGCTCGGCCGCTCGGCGGATGCGAGGCAGGGCGCGCCGTAGCTCGCCCAGGACGTCGGCGAGCTTGCTCTCCCCGAGCGGGCGCCGCACGATGACGACCAGATCCATTGCCGCGGGTAGCTCCGCGAAAACCGCGCGAAAAGCCGCGCGAATCAGGCGGCGCGCGCGGCTACGCTGCACCGCGCCGCCGATCTTGCGCGAGGCGGTGATGCCCAGGCGCACCGGCTGCCCAGGCTCACGGCGCTTGAGCACGAACACCAGTCGGTCGCCGTTGACGCGGACGCCGTCGGCCTGGATGCTCAGAAACTCGGCGCGCTTTCGAACGCGGTTTTCGCGGCTGGGTCGACCAACGCGCGCACCGGGCGCGACGGCGCGCGCGGCCACTACTTCTGGTAGATCGACACGGTCAGGCGCCAGCGGCCCTTGCGGCGTCGATTCTTGAGCACGTTCTGGCCGCCCTTGGTGCTGTTGCGCTTACGGAAGCCGTGCGTGCGAATGCGGCTGATATTGTGGGGCTGATACGTGCGCTTCATGGCCGGACCTACAGAAGGAGGCGGAATTAGCCACGGCTTTGGGGGCTAGTCAAGCCCCCAGCGGGTTTTTCGGCCGGAGTCGCCTTGATCAGACCCTGAGGGCGTGATAATTGCCCACCTCCCATGCGAGAGAACATCCGCCTCCTTTCGTCGGAAGGTACGGGCTTTACGTACTACACGACGAAAAACAAGCGCACCCAGACCAACAAGCTCGAGATCAAGAAGTACGATCCGGTCGTGCGCAAGCACGTGGTGTTCAAGGAGGCCAAGATGCCTCCGCACAGCAAGTAGTCTTCCCGTCGCGAACCGAGCGCGGAGCCTGCCGTTACCCGGCGCTCCGCGCTTCGTCGTTTTGTGGGTCGGTCACGTGTACGGGCACGTTCACGTCTCATCATTCATCACATCTCTTGGCTGCCCAACCGCAGCCCGTTTGCAGAAGCTGACGTGTCGTCCCTCGGTCGCACCGAGCGGGGCGTCTCGGGCTACCTGCTTTCTGAACCCTCGCGGCGAGGACCTGCGAGAATTACAGGGAGGCGGGGAGACGGGGAGGTCCGGGCGGTTTGGGGGTGCACGCCGCTACGGCGCTCGCAACGCGCTCGTCGACACACCGTAAAGCTCGATACGCCTCTTACGGGGCGACGCAGGGGCTCGATCATCTTGGCGCCCCAAGTTCTCGCTCGCAAACCTCCCCGCCTCCCCGACTCCCTGTAAAATCAGGGACTCGAGACGACAGCGCAGAACGCGCATGGCCCCAGACTGCGCTCAGCGTGGGGGCCTTTCAGCTTGGCCTGGAGACGACACGGAAGTTTCTGCGATTAGAGCCGCGGCGCGGCAGCCCCAAGCGAAGATGTGATGAATGATGAGACGTTCACGTTTGCCGGGGATCAATCCGCGCCGGCGAGGATCTTGAATTCGACGCGGCGGTTCTTGGAGCGGCCCTCGTCGGTGTTGTTGTCGGCGATGGGCTTGGTTTGGCCGTAGCCCTCCGACTCCAAGCGATTGGCGGCGATGCCTTTGCCCTGCAGGTAGTTGCGCACCGCGGCAGCGCGCTGCTTGCTGAGGATGAGGTTGCCACCAGGCGTGCCCTTGCTGTCGGTGTGGCCGTAGACGCCGATGCGCATCGACGCACGATCCTTCATCAGGTCCAGCACTTCGTCGAGAATCGGGAAGCTGACCGGCTTGATGGCGGCGCGGCCGGTCTCGAACTCGATCGGCTTGAGCGTGCGGAAGCCGCCGGTCTCGTCGATTTCGAGCGTGCTCGGGCAGCCGAACTTCTCCGCGATGGGCGAGCGCTTGCCGGGCTCGGTCGGGCACTTGTCCTGCACGTCAGGGATGCCGTCCTTGTCGGCGTCGTCCTCGGGGCAGCCGTCCTCGTCCTGGACCTGGTCTTTGTCCTCGGCCTTGTCCGGGCACTCGTCGTTCACATCCGGAATGCCGTCGCCATCCCGATCCGAGCTGGCGGGACAGCCGTCGGTCGCCGCCGGCGGCTTGCCGTCTTCCTTGTCCGTCGGGCAGGAGTCGACCGAATCCGGGTAGCCGTCGCCGTCGGTGTCGCGGTCGTAGTCGTCCGGGTCCGACGTGATCTCCACCCTGCGAGCTGGCGAGCGGCCCTTGATGTCGCTGAGAGTGGTGTAGGTGCCGATCGAGCCGAGCAGGCGGAAATCAGCGGCGCCGTAGCCGGTGGTCAGGCGCGTGCCAGCGCCGACTTGCACGTAGACCCGCGACCTCGGATCGATGATGAAGCGGCCCTGCGCGAGCCACTCCAGGGTCGTGGTTTTGCCCGCGAAAAACGTGCTTTCGTCGGCAGGCCCTTCGGAGTACATGCCCGTCGTGCCCCACAGCTCACCGCCGAGGCGAACCTTGCCTTCGCGCAGGGGCAAGTAAGCGCCGAATGCCCAGCGCAAATCCGAGCTCAAGTACAGATCACCCTGGGAACCGCCGACGCTACCGAGCGGACGAAAATGCGGGCCGATATTGCCGCTCAAAAAGAACTTGCCGAAGTCGAGCTCGCTGGCTGCGTACAGGTAACCGCTCGCGCCCTTGTCACCGGCGAAGGCATTGCGATTGCCGGTCGGGACGAACACCGCGCCACCGAGCCCGAACTTCAGCTGTTCGCTATCAGTCTCCCAAGTTTTCACGCGCACGCCGAGGCGCATGTCGCTGACCGCGACGGGCGTATCACCGATGCCGCCCTCACCGACCATTTCGCTCTGCGGATCGTCGCCGTAGATCGTGAGCAAGTTGACGGGCAACGTCAGATCCAACGTCAGGCGTTTGAGGAGCTGCGTGCCACCTGTGAGGTAGGTGATAAACTGGCCCTGCACCGGATTGTCGATGCGTTGCTGGATCGAAGCGCTGTCCGTGACAGTCGTCGCGCGCAGTGGGTTGTGGGAGTAGCCGAGCGCGGCGTTGACGAAGACGCGGTTGTCGGGCGCGCCGATCGGGCGCCACACCATGAAGCCGTCTTCCGGGGCGCCCGAGATCTGCGCGCGATCCAGTTGAAAGTACTTGGCTTGTGCTCGTGCTTCACCGCTGCCGATCAATAGGGCGAGACAGCCCAGGGGGAGCGCCAGCAGGGCATGCGCCCCGCGAGACGCGCCAGATGGACGACGAGCGCGCCGAGCCTGCTTCCAATGAGACAGCACGGCGACGGAAAGTACTCTGCTGGTTAGGCTATTAAAAGCGGCTTTTTCCCGGCCGGCGGGTCAGCGCTGGTCAGGGAAGTCGGCGAATATCTCGCAGACCCAGATCGAACCGTCCGGGTCGAGGGCCACGCCGATTCCAATTCTATCGAAACGAGGCTGGAGCAGGTTCTCGCGATGTGAGGGGCTCGCCCAGAGGGCGCGATGGGCGCGGGTCAGATCCAGTGCGTGCGCCACGTTCTCACCCGCAGCCAGCACGCTGACGCCGGCGGCTTCGATGCGGGCGGGGGGCAGGCCGTTGCCCGCGTCATGCGCGATGCGCTTGGCCTTGCGCATGGCTTCGGCGTGGCGCTGGGCGATCGCATCGAGCTCGCCCACGCGGAAAAGTGGCGGGCTGTGCTCGGACCTTCGCGCTTCGTTCACCATCGAAAGCAGTACCTCGCTGGGATCCGCGGAGCGGGGCGGCGCCTGGCGCGGCTCGCCGGGTGCCGCGTCGCCGAAGAACGAAGTCGGCGGTTTCACGTCGGCGTACACGGTTGCTTCGAGCACCGGTCGGGGGCCGCCGGCCACGTTCGCGAGCAGCTGCACCAGGAAGCTGCCAGGGCGGTCGGCGTGGAAGCGCGCTCGCGCCCGTCGCCCGTCGAGCTCGGTGGGTAGTGCGCGAGGCGCGCCGCTCGGACCGAGCACGACGACTTTGGCGTCGCTGACCGGGACGAGCAAGTTGGCGCTGAAGGTCACCCAGGTGCCCGAGCGGATCCGGATCGGCATGGGATCCAGATCGGCAAGCGCGTCGACCGCGACGGCCGCCAGCACGCTGCGTTCCGCCGTCTCGGCCAGCGCCACGCCGCAACGTCGCTCACCGCCGTCGTCGAAGCCGTCCAGCCAACCGCGCATGCGCGCCACCGCAGCGGGGCTCTCCAGGTCGCCCCCTTCGAGCGTCCAGGCGCGCGGCCAGACATAAGGTGAGCCTTCCGCGCGCAGCGCGAAGCTGATCTCGGAGACGTCGAGCGGGGGGCTGCCCGAGCTCTGTCGCCGCGCGAAGCGCTCGGCCACGCGCGAAAGGGCCGCGTCGCCGAGCCGGCACGGGGCGAGAAATTGCTCGAGCTCTGCCGAGACAGGCGCGACCGCGAGCGGCGAGGCGATGCTCTCGGGGAAGCTGAATACCTCGCCCACGTCGCTAGCGGCGGAGGCGATGGTCAGCGTGGTGGTGCTGACGCCATGCGGGTCGCGCACAGCTGGCCCCGCGCAGCCGATGGCCAGGTAAGCCAGGCCGAGCACCGCGCGAGACTTGCTGCCTCGCGTGACCCAGGTGCGGCCCATGGACCCATTTGTAGCATGTTTCGGCGCTTCGGCCGCGGCGAGACATCGCTTAGCCTCGCGGCGGCCCCAACCCCGCCGTTGCTGTAGTTCCTCCTGGAGTCTACGATGGCTGAAGGCATAGCTTCAGATGGCCGGTCGCATCACCACTGCCGCCAAGGTCGGCGCTTTCGCTGTCGTGATGGTGGTAGCGGGGGTGCTGATCTACCGCTACATCACCAAATCGGGTGAAACCGAGGGCGGCTACGTCGTCTTCACCCGCATGAAGGACGCCAGTGGCATCGCCAAGCTGTCGACCGTGCGCATCGCCGGCATTCCGGTCGGGCGGGTCAAGGGCGTGCGGCTCGATCGCGATCAGGCGCGCATCGACATCATGATGAACAAAGACGTACCGCTTTACGAGGATGCGACCGCGGCCAAGGTGGCCTCCAGCCTACTCGGCGAGTTTCAGCTTAAGCTCACGCCCGGCACCGAGGGCAGGCGCCAGTTGGTGGACGGCGACGAGATCAAGACCGTCACCGAGGCGCAAACTCCCGACGATCTCATGCGTCAGATGTCGGCCATCGCCGACGACGTGAAGAAGGTCACCGAGGCCTTGCGAGCCTCGGTCGGCAGCGAGGAGGGCAAGGCGGACATTCAGCAAACGCTCAAGAATCTGGCTGCAGCCACCGAAGCGCTCAACGCGACCGTGCGTGAAAACCGCGCCGCCATTCACGAGATCGTGGTCAACACGCAGCAGATCTCGCAGAAGAGCGCGCCCGAGATCGCCGCCATTCTCGAGAACGTGCGCGAAACCACGCGTGAGGTGCGTGAGCTCGTCAGCAAGGAGGGTGCCGCGCCAGGCGAGCCAGGCGAGGTGCGCAAGATCGTCGAGCGCGTCGACCGCGCCAGCCAGAACCTCGAAAGCGCGCTCAAGAACATCGACGACGTGACGGCGCGTATGGAGCGCGGGGAGGGCACGCTCGGCAGGCTGACCAAGGACGAGAAGCTGATCAACGAGGTCGAGGGCGCGGTCGAGAATGTGGGCGAATTCCTGGGCGGGGTTTCGCGTCTGCAGACCATCGTCAGCCTGCGCACCGACTACCAATTTTTGGCCAGTACGGTGAAGAGCTATCTCGAAATTCGGCTGCAGCCGCGCGAAGACAAGTACTACCTGTTCGAGGTGGTCAACGACCCGAAGGGTCTGACGCGCATCGAGCAGATCGACGTCGATACGACCAATCCCAACGACCCGCCGCACTATCGGGAAGTGCGCACCGTGACCGCCAACTCACTACGCTGGTCGCTACAGTTCGCGCAAAGTTTCGGCCCCTTCACTGGTCGCTTTGGCATCAAGGAGTCAACGGGCGGCTTGGGTCTCGACCTGCTGCTCTTCGACGAGCGCTTCGAGCTGCGTCAGGATCTCTATGGCTTCGGCGAGGTCGTGCTGCCGCGCTGGCGTATCTCGCTCGGCTACGAATTCATCAACCGCCTGTGGCTGCTCGGCGGCGTCGAAGACATCCTCAGCGACTCCCGCCGCGACTACTTCGTCGGCGGCATGCTCCGCTTCAACGACGAAGACCTGAAGACGATCCTGCCGTTCGCCAAAGTCTCGCCGTAGTCGGCTGCGGCAGCCTGCGACCGCGTGACCACTCGTGCACTACACGCCAAGCACGCGCACCTCGGGAAAGTAGTCGCGTAGCTTCTCGAGGTCTCCCACGTCGGAGGTGTAGACGACATCGCCCCGACGTGCTGCGGAAGCCATGACCAATGCGTCGAGCGCCGTCGCGCTCGGCACAGCTGCGATGGCCTCACCCGCAAGCTTCGCGAGTGGGACGTCGACAAGTTCGATGCGTATGCCGCGCAAGATCGCCTCGCGCGCTTTGGTTCGTGCCCGCCACCACTCCACGATGATCGCAGCGGGTACGCTGACAGGTAGGCCATCCTGCACGGCTGCACTGTAGACGCGAGCGATTCGCGATCGACGCCGCTCCAGGGCGATCAATGCGCCTGTATCGAACGTGAGACCGGACACGCTACCCCTGACGACTCGCCCTGCGATGGCGCACCGATGCTCCCCTCCACTCGGCGCGCAGAGCCTCGCGCTGCGTGTCCGTTACCTTTCCAGCCGCGCCCAACCAGCGCACTAGTGCCTCGCGCCCTTCCTGCTCCCGGATGTGGCGAACGCCCTCTCCCACAGCCGCAGAAAGATTCCCTTCATATAGTTTGCGCGCGCGTCGCCGCAGCACCGCCAGGTCCTCCCGATCTACCGAAACACTGATCTTTTCCGTCACACCAGCCCTTTCGGCTCTCGCCACGCTCTTGCGCTTCCGCACTGTACCACCAGGGTAGCACAGAAAGAGCATGAGCCTCTGCGAGACCCGTGCCACGAGCACCTCGCATTAGAAGCATGCCAGAATTCGGCCTTCTCTCGGATCGTCACCTGGCGGCCAAATGACATTTGGCCGCCCCGGCCGGCCGTCTAGCGGGCCGCCGAGCAGCCCACGTGTCCTGGATGGAGTGCGCACTCGAGGCTAGATGCGGTGCGTTGGATGCTGAGCCAGTAGACCGATCGCAACTGTTCGGGAGCGACGGCGTAGTCTCGGAGTGCTTCGGCGACGCGAACGAGCTTCTCGTCAGTGGTACCAGCTTTTGGCGACCAAAAGGAGCGCATGGCGTACCCGCGAGCGCCGACAAAGTGGGCAGCGTGATACCAGACGCCGTCGGGACCGATGCGCGCACACATAGGCGGCGGAGGGGTGAGAAAGGAATGGCATAGCCGTTTCAGCAAGGTCGCCGTCCTGCGGTCGAGAGGCGCCTCGAAGGAATGGCGTGCAGCTTCGGCAAGCACGGAAACATGAACCCGCGCGTCATCCGAGCCCTCCGCTGTCAACCAAACCGCGTGATGGGCGGCGAAGGCGGGCTCGAACAGAACCTGGCAGTATCGCTTCGCTCCCCGCTGGATCAGCATCGCGCGTTCGCTCCAGATGCTCTCGGGTACCCCGTCCCAGTGCGACGCGACCCGAGCCCTATGCGGAAAACAATGCGCCGACGCACAACCAGAGATGCATTCCACGGCAGCGATGAGCAGAAGCGTGCGCAGGATCACCTGGATGAAACACGCTCGGCGCCCCGGGCCTTGGCCCGCTCAACTTGTCGCTCAGGCCGCGCTAGGCGCGGACGAGTCTCACGAGTGTGCCGATGACGTGATTCAGCCCGTGCTGTAGCTCCGTACTAGCGGAGCCGATGTGCCCGCAAACCTCGGCGACCTCCAAGCACGCGAGCGTTTCCCGCGCCGACCCCAACGCGGAGTGGTAACGCGCGTTGCGATTCTGTCCCCGGCTGTACATGCCCTCCGCGACGTTCAGGGCGATGGACGTGCTGCACCGACGCAGCTGTCGCCCGAGGTCTCGGTCCCTAGCCTCAATTCGCCGCAGCACCGGCTGCAGCTCCTTCAACACAGCCAGAATCACGGGATAGATGCGCAACATGGTGTGACCCTTTCCGGCGCGCGAACCTGCACGCCTGCCCGTCGTCAGGCGTGCTCGCGGTCGCCGGGTCCAGGCTGACTGCGCGCGCGAGCGAGCAGTCACCGGCGCGGCACGCGCCGGCCATGGGCCTGGAGGCGGTGACCGCGAGCAGGCACAATGGGACAGCCAGGCAAGACCCACCGTACTTTGACCGGTCAAAGTACGGGACCTGCTCCGGAGCAGGTACGCGCGTCGCTCCCCGCCCTCCGCTCCCCGCTCACGCCCTCGCACTGCACGCGCGCCCTCGCTCCCGCTCAAGGTGGCCTGACTCCGCCCCAGCAGCCTTCTGCAAATCAGGCCGCGCCTTGGCAGCCCTGCTCGTCAGCCGCCGCCGGGCATGCCGTGCCCCGGTCCGATGATCTTCGACCACGCCGCTTCGGTGCTCCAGCCGGGGTGCACGTGGGGTGGGTGATGGCACTCGGTAGCGCAGGCGGATTCACTCGGCTTCTTGAAGTAGGCCTTGTCCTGCGGGCTGGCGACGTGCTGGGAGCCGGGGCCATGGCAGACCTCGCACTGCACGTCTTTTAGCTTGGCCACGTGGGTAACCGTCGAGCCGCCGGGCTTGCTGTAGCCGGTGACGTGGCAGCCGACGCAGTCGAGGTTGAACTCCTTGTGCTGCGTGCTGAGCGTCGCGTAAGCGCCGGCGTGCGCGGTGGAGTCCCAAAACTTGCGTTCTTCTTGGTGGCAGCTGGTGCAGCCTTCGACGCCGACGAAGCTGGGTTGACCCTCGGCGGGCGCAGCCGGCTTCAGATCCTTGAAGGCTTGCCGGTTGTGATCGTTGACGCGCTGGTAATATGTCGCGATGTGACCGGCCACGATTTTGTCGGTGCCGAGCTTTTCCTTCACTTCCACCGCCTGGAAGCGGAAGAAGCTGCCTTGCGCCGGCGGCTTGGCTTCCGGCAGTTGCTTGAGCTCGCTCTCGAGCGCGCGCTTGTCCTTTTGTAGGGCTGACAGATCCTTCGGGTCGCCGCCTTGCTCGAGTCGGGTCTGGATCTCGCGCAGCCGGCGGCCGATTTCGAGCTTGCGCTCGGTGGACTCGAGGCCGCTACCGTCGGCGAAGTCGAAGGCCTGGCCGCGCACGTACAGGTCGACCACCGCCAGGCTTTGCAAGTGGTTGGGCGTCTCCACCACCAGCGTCTTGCCGATCATCAGCGGCGACATCGGTGGATCGTTGGCTTCACCCTCGTCGAAGGGTTTGCCCAAGACTACGACCTCGAAACCGGGCTGCGCCTCGATCAGCCGCAGCGCCTCACCGCGCGGCATGGCTGCGAGCAAGATGTCCAGTTGGGAGCCGGCCTTGCCGAGCGCGGCCAGTGCCTCCGCCGCAGCCGGTGCTGCTGGCGCCGCGGTCAATCCCTCGGGGCCCTTGCCCGCGACCAAAGGCATGCTGACGCCGGCTAGACCGACCTTGATTCCCGAAATCTCGAGCAGCTTGCTGGCCTGCGCCGACCCGCCTTTCAGGTTGGCGGCAAGAAGCGTCGCTCCGGTGCGTTGCGCCAGTTGGTTGAGCGATGCCTCACCCAGTAGCCAGTCATTGGCGCCGGGTGCCCAGGCGCTCAGCTTCAGGGCCCTGTAGGCGTCAGCCAAGGCATCCGCCTTGAAGCCGGCTTGGATGTCGCGCGCGGCATCGCGACGCGTGCTCATGAACAGCATGGGACCGGCGCCGAGTACGAGCGAGCTCGGGGCAGCCGTCGCTTGTGAAGCGATGAACGCGGCGGCGTGGTCGGCCCCACCCTGCATGTCCTTCACGCAGCCGCAGGGCTCGAGCGCTCCTGCCACACTCGACATGACATAAAGCCGCAGGGACGGGGCGCCGGTCGGGGCGCGGCTCGGCTCCGACCCACACTTGCAGCTAGACGCCGAGCAACTGGCCGAGAGGATGACGGCAATCAGCAGGGCGCGGGCCTTTGGGCCCGCAGGCGAGGAGGCGCGAAACACCCGGGATGTATAGCGCGGGCGCGGGGCTTTTCCCGCAGCAAAGCCGCGTTTACTGAAGTGCCCGCATTTCCGGGCCACGGGCCCGATTTTCGTCGGCATAATGAGCTGTCGTGCCGGAGGACAGCAAGGCTAAAGCGCCGCAGCCGTTCGGGCCGTTCGTGCTCGAAAGACGGATCGCCGTGGGAGGGAGCGCGGAGGTGTTTCTGGCGCGTCCCAAGATTGGCGTGAACCCAGCGCCGCGTCTGGTGGTCAAGCGCTTGCTGCGCTCCGTGCGTGAGGGCGGCGAGTTCGATGCGCTCGAGCGCGAGGCCGAGCTGCATCGCGCGGTGACGCATCCGAACGTCGTGGACGTGTACGGCGCCGGCATGGTGGGTGACGAACCCTACCTGGCGCTGGAATACGTAGACGGTGTTGACCTGTATCGGCTGCTCAGGCGGGCGGAATCGGAACAGCGGCGCTTCCCACCCGGACTAGCGGCGCACATCGCGCGCGAGGTGGCGGAAGCCCTGACGGCGGTCCACGGCGCGCGCGATTCCGAGGGCAACTGGCTGCACATCGTGCACCGCGACGTGACGCCGTCCAACATCTTGCTCTCGAGCGACGGTTCGGTGAAGCTCGGTGACTTCGGTATTGCGCGCTTCGAGCATCGGCTGAAGCCGACGCAGCACAGCGGCGGCGGGCTCAAGGGCAAATTCGGGTACCTTTCGCCGGAGCAGGTGGCGGGCGAGCCGTCGGATCATCGTGCCGACCTGTTCGCGCTCACCGCGGTATTCGGCGAGATGTTGATCGGCGAGCGGGTGTTTCCGGGCAGCGGGCAGCTGGCGGTGCTGCTGGCGATCCGGGACGTCAATATCGAACCGCTTCGACGCGCCGCGGGCACGTTGCCGCCCGGCATGCTGGCCGTTTGCGAGCGAGGTTTGTCCCGGGATCCGGACGACCGCTACGCAGGCGCGGCGGAGCTGGCTCAGGCCTTTGCGACCTTCGAGCGGCCGTCGCGCCAGGAGCTGAAGAAGACCCTGTCCGAGTGGGTGATGTGGGCCAAGGATTCGAGCGAGCTTGCCAAGCGCATCGAGGGGCAGATTCGCGATTCGGTGCAGCGCATGCAGGCGGTCAGGACCCGTAGCAGCGGCTCGCTGGAGGCCGTCAAAGGGTCGAGCCAGACGTCGGTCGTGGCGCAGCGTCCGGATGCCGTGGCGGCGGCAGTCGCCGTCGATGCCGGCTCGCGCGTGCGGCGCAGCGACGGCACCGTGTACGAACAGGTGCCGTTCGCAAAGCTGATCGAGATGATCGCGACCGGCGATCTGGGCGGTGAGGACGAGGTCGCGCTGATGGGTCAGGACTTCAATCCGATCCGCGACATCACCGAGCTGGCCCGGCACCTGCTGCCGTCCACGACCGCGACTACCAGTCGCATCTTCGAGCCCGGCGTGCCCGATTACCAGGTGCTCTTGCGCGACACTTCGATGCTCGAGGCGCTGGCGCACATGCGCCAGAAGGCTGAAACCGGCGCGCTTTTCGTGGAGCGCGCCAAGAACATGGGCACGTCGGTGCGCAAGGAGCTGTACCTCAATGGCGGACGGCTACTGCACGTCGCGTCTTCGGAGCGTGAGGAGCTACTCGGCGAATATCTGGTGCGGCGCGGGCGGCTAGCACGCGAGCAGCTCGACGCGGCGCTGGGCTCGCTTCAGCGCTTCGGCGGGCGGCTGGGCGATACCTTGATCGGCTTGGGCCTGGTCGATGCGGTCGACGTGTTTCGGGCGATTCGTGATCAAGGTCGCGATCGCGTCGCAGCCTTGTCCATGTGGGATGAGGGCCTGGTCACGTTTTATCGCGGCACCGCGCCCACGCGCGTCGAGTTCCCGCTGGATCTGGATCTGGCCAGCCCGATGATGGCAGGCACGATCTTGCGCTCGAAGGGCGAGCCGCGCTCACTGCTGCCCGCCCCGGACAAGCTGGTCGTTCCGGGGCCACGCTACGACGCGGGCAAGTTGCCTCGCGAGCGCGGCGCGGCGCCCGCGTCGCTCCAGTACGTGATGACGTTCCTGCCGGAAAAGCTCGGCATCGACGCAGCCCTCCAGCGCATCACGGACTACCGACCTGGTCGCGAAGCGCGCGCCGTCAGCGCCAAAGAAGCTGCCGCCGCGCTGCTGGTCGCGGAGTTGCTGGGCTGGGCAGCCTGGAGTTGACCAGGTCAGCGGGCGAGGGCGGCCAGGCAGTCGTAGGCGGCGTATTTGTAGGAGTCGGAGAGCGTTGGGTAGTTGAAGACCATGTCGATGAAGAGATCGACGGTGCCGCCGAGTTGGATGGCGGTCTGCCCGATGTGGACGAGCTCACTGGCGCGCTCGCCGATCACGTGGACACCGATGATCTTGCGGGTCTCGCGCTGAACGATCAGCTTGGTAATGCCGTCGATGTCGCCGGTGATTTTGCCGCGCGGGTTATTCTCGTAGAGCGCACGACCCGAGACATAAGGGATCTTCTTCTCCCGGCACGACTCCTCCGTTTCGCCGAAAGAGCTGCACTCGGGGATGGTGTAGATGCCATAGGGCATCGTCTCTGCCACCGCCTTCTTGTAGGAAAAGCCGAAGGCGTGGCACACGGCGACGCGGCCCTGTTCCATCGAGACCGACGCCAGCGCGGGGAAACCGATCACGTCGCCGGCCGCCAGAATGTGCGGCACTTTGGTGCGGAACTGCGCGTCGACTTGCAAGTAGCCGCGGCTGTCGGGCTCGATACCGACGCTCGAAAGCCCCAGGCCCTGCGTGCACCCAGTACGGCCTGCCGAGAACAGAAGCTGCTCGGTCATCAACTTCGTGCCGTCCGATAGCCCGGTCTCCACGCCGCCCGGGACGCGCTTGACCGCTCCCCAACGCTGCCCCTGGATCAGCTGGATGCCGGAGCTGACCATGGCAGCCTTCAAGCGCGCGACGATTTCGAGGTCGAGAAACGGCAAGATCTCGGCGCGCGCGTCGACCAACGTTACGGCGACGCCGAGCGCCGCGAACATGCTAGCGTACTCGCAACCTATCACGCCGCCGCCCAGGATGGTGAGCGAGGTGGGCAGCGAATGGATGTTCAAGACCTCGTCGCTGTCGTGAATGAAGTCGTCGGTGAAATCGATGTCCGCGGGTCGATGCGGCTTGGATCCGGTGGCAATCAGGATGAAATCGGCGCTGATGCGCCGGTCGTCGTTTCGAGACGTGATCATCACGGTGTGCTCGCCTTCGAGCTGTCCGCGACCGTAGAAGTAGGTGACGTGGTGGCGTTCGAAATTGTGGCGGAAAGAACGCGCTTCTGCGGCGGCGATGGCGTTCTTGCGCGACATCAGGCGTGGCACGGTGGCGCTAGCGTCGAGCTCCACCGCCACGCCGTACAGAGCACGCGCGCGATGACCGGACAGATACAGCGCG
This sequence comes from Polyangiaceae bacterium, assembly GCA_035281385.1. Taxonomy (GTDB): domain Bacteria; phylum Myxococcota_A; class Polyangia; order Polyangiales; family Polyangiaceae; genus PMG-095. The sequence continues at coordinate 5,064 of DATEDZ010000327.1, read as the reverse complement.
GTCTCACGCAGGGTTTTGCTGGGCAAGGTGCCGGTATGCACGGCCGCGCCACCCGGTTCGGGCTCGCTTTCGATGACCGCTACACGTTTCTTGAAGTAGGCCGCCTGTGCAGCGGCCTTCTCACCCGCCGGACCTGCACCAATCACGACCAAGTCGAACCGATCGGAAGCGCCCTGAGATGACACGACCCTAGAGCATACTCGGCCTGGCTACGGCCCGGGCGTCAAACTTGTGGACCAGAGGCGGGGCCCGGGCATAATCGGCTGGGATGGCGCCTCCGAAGCTTCCGGCCTTCGTGGCCTTCGTGAGGGAGGAGCTGTTTCGCATGGGGGACAAGCCCGTCTCGCTCGTCACGATCGGCAGCATGCTGCTCACGTTCGTGAGCATGCTGGCCATCTCCTGGGTGCTGCGCGCGGGTCTGCGTCGCGCGCTCAGGCGCGGCAAGATAGAAGCAGCGGGCGCTGATCAGGGCGTCGCCGACCGGCTGATTCACTACGGCTTCATCCTCACCGGTCTGGCGCTCGCGCTGCACCTGGCCGGGATCAAGCTGGGGGCCGTCTTTACCGCGGGTGCGGTGTTTGCGGTTGGTTTCGGCTTCGCGATGCAGAACATCGCGCAGAACTTCGTGTCCGGTGTCATCCTGCTGATCGAGCGCACCATCAAACCAGGCGACGTCCTGGAGATCAGTGGCTACATCGTCAAGGTGATGAAGATGAGCATCCGCGCCACCATCGTGCGCACGCTGGATGACGAGGACATCATCGTACCGAACTCCACGCTCGTGCAGTCGAACGTCAAGAACTACACACTCGAGGACAACCTGTATCGAGTCAAGGTCCTGGTGGGCGTGGCCTACGGCTCGGATCTGCGGCAAGTGCGCGAGGTGCTGGAGAAGACGACTGCCGATATTCCATGGCGTGATCGCAACTTTCCACCCCGCGTGCTGCTGCTCAACTTCGGCGCGTCTTCGGTGGAATACGAGGCGTCCGCGTGGATGCACGAGCCGTTCAACTACCGCATCGCCAGCTCGGACTTGCGCGAGGCCATCTGGGTGGCCTTCAAACGCGCCGGGATCGTGATTGCGTTCCCGCAAGTGGACGTGCACCTGCCTGCGGCGTTGACTGCGGGTCTGGCTACGACGTTGAGCGCAGGGCTGGGTCCCTCAGGCCAGCGCCGCCTTTAAGAAGCTGCCGCGCTGGTAGCTGGTCAAGAGCACGGCGGCGAGTACCACATTGCTCAGCACGATCGCGGCCCAAACCTGGGGCAAAGCCCGCTCTGGTGACCAGAAAATCAGCGCGCACAGGGGCAACTGCACCAGCGCCACCACGCAGGTATCGAGCAGCAGCGCGCGCAGCGGAGCGCCGGCGCCTTGCATGACCGAGCCCAGCACGATACCGATGCCGAGCGCGGCGTAGCTCGGCGCAACCCAGGCCAGATAGCCGCTGGCCACGGTCAGCACTTTGGGATCCTGATCGAAGAAGCCGACGATGGGCCGTGCCAGGGCCACGTAGGCTAGCGATAGTGCGACCATGCTCAGTGCGTTGTAAAGCGTGGCCCAGTAGCCGCTCTGCTTGGCGCGACTGAGCTGCGTCGCGCCCAGGTTCTGTCCCACGAAGGTTTGCGCGGCGCTGCCCCAGCCGATGCTGACGAACAGTGCCATGGTCTCGAAGCGGAACACGATGCCGAGCGCGGTCGTGGCGCTCTGGTCGGTCGCCGTGGTGAACGCGCGCGCCACCAGCGCATGGGTGAGCAACATGGCCGACATGCGCACGACCAGCTCCGCGCTCGACGGCCAAGCCAACCTGGCAATCTGGCGCAGGCGCGGGGCTTCTGGCAGCAGCGGCGTGGCGCCGCCCCAGAAGCCCAGGCGTTTTGCCGCAAAGATCGTCAGCGGCAGCAGGATCAGCGCGCGCGCCAGCAGCGTGGCCACGCCGGCTCCCAAAAGCTCCAGTCGCGGCATGCCAAGCTCCGCCGCGAGCACTGGTCCCCAGCCGAGCGCCGCTGGGGCAACACCAGGGCCGTACACCAGCAGCACCGCCAAAAGCAGGTTCAGCACGTTACCGGCCACCAGCCACGAGATGGGCGTCTTCCCGCTGCCGACCGCACGCAGCAGGCTCGCGCAGTGCAGCACCAGGAACATGGTGATGCTGCCGCCCATCACCACCGCCAGGTAATTGCGTCCCTGCTCGGCGACCTGTCCCTTGACGCCAATCACGTCCGAGAGAAGGACGCTCGATCCGACGATTCCCACGACGGCCATGAGCAGGCCGAGCGCCACCACCATCAACCCCGACTGCCAGGCGATGCGGCGCGCGGTCGCGCGATCCCCGCTGCCCCAAGCGCGGCTGACCAAGCTGGCTGCGGCGACGCTGATGCCGTAGCTCACGATCGTGCCGAGCGCGGCCAGCTGATCGCAGATGCCGATTGCACCCAGCGCCGGCCCAGCGACGTCGTGTGGTAGGCGCGCGATCAGGTAGGCGTCCACCAGATTGAAGGCGGTCTGCAGGCCCATGCCCAGCGCCAACGGAGCCCCGAAGCGCAGCATCTCCAGAGGCAAGGCGCCGCGCAGGATGCGCTCGGTGCGCATGTCCGCGACGGTGGCCCCGCTCAAGCTGGGCCCGTGTCCGGCAATGGCTCGTCGCGTGGCCCTTCGCGCTCGAAGCAGCGATTCGGCATGCGACGCTGCTTGCGCACGAGCGCGGTGCGCTTCACGAACGCGCTGGTCACGGGGTCGTGATAGCCGCTGGGTCGCGGCAGCTTCGGATCGTCATGGCCCGGGTAGTGACGCGCGATCCGGCTCATGAACAGCTCGCGCACGTATTTGCCCACCAGTGAAGCCAGCATTACCAGCGGCGCGCTGGCGTCGGCGTCGCGCACGAAGCGAATCTGACCGAGCTTCGGGAATCGATAGGCGCTTTCGGCCTGCCCTTCGACGATGGTGGCGTGCAGCCAGCCTGACAGAGGCCCGAAGAACTTGCCGTACTCTCCAATGCCTCCGACCTTGCCGCAGACCGCCTGGATCGGCGCGCCGGCACGCTGCCAAAGCTGCAGGATCAGACGCTCCATGGCGTGCAGATCGCTGACGAAGCGATTGATACCTCGAGCGCGGTTGTGGTTCAGGGCTTGCGTGCACACCACGCTGCTTTTTACCTCCAGGATGCGAACGCCACGTTCCGCGAAGGTGACGAGATGCTTCCTCACCTTGCCCAGTTGTTCTTCGGAGGCCTCGAAGGCTTCGCGTTCCACCGTCCAGCACTGAGCGCTCGCCGTCTTTGGACAAGGCTCGCGCAGCTTCATCGTTCCTTCGAGAGACAGCAGCTCGAACAGCTCCGCCGGAGCTCGAGCCTGCTCCCCGGTGAGCGTGCGCGCCCAGGCTTCACCCACGCCGACGTCGGTGTGCGACATCAGTCGTTTGGAGTCGTCCAGGTCTTCGCGCATGCGCTTGGGCAGCTTGCGCGAGAGAAACCGCTGGCCCTGCTCGTCGACCTCCGCCAGCACGGCCGTGACCACCATCGGCCCGAGCCGGGAGCCCAGGCCATTTTCGTCCGCGCCGATCAGAAACGTGCCCATTACCCACCCGAGACTGGGGGAATCAACGCGACCACGTCACCACGCTGCACGCTGCGGTCGAGATCCGTGAACTCCTCGTTGACCGCCACCCGCACCGCCGCGAGTCGCCCGCTCAGCGGCGGGTGCCTTTGCTCCAGCAATTGCAGCAATGCCGACACCGGGCAGGGCAGGCCTGGCAGCTCGATTCGCTCTTCACCGGTCCCGGTCAGGTCGCGCAGTGCCGCGAAATACAGCACTGAGACGTCGTGACTGTCCTGGGCCGGCACAGCCGCACGCTACCACCGACGGAGACGGAGGTGGGGCTGGGGCGCTTGTGGTATGTAGGGATGCTAAAGGAGTACTCGAATGGCGGAGGAAAAACCGCGGCTTGGCCGAGATGTTTACCTGGCTCTGGCGGCGGTCGGCTGGGCCGACGGCAAGCTCGACCAGGAGGAGGCGGACGCCATCGTTCGCACCGCACTCGAGGAAGGTCTCGATATCACGGAGATCGCCGAAATCGAAGCCGCCACCAAAGCGCCCATCGACCTCGGCGTCATCGACCGCAAGAACCTGTCGAAGGAAGACCGCCTCTTCGTCTACGCCGTGGCGTGCTGGCTCACGCGGCTCGACGGCATCGTCACCGAGGCCGAGAGCGACGCGCTGGTCAAGCTGGCTGAGGCCCTGAAGGTGCCGGAGAAGCCGCGCGGTATCGTGGACGGCATCGCTCAAGAAATCGCCAACCAGAGCGATGATCGACCGTCCCGCTACGACCTGATGGGGCTACGCAAGGCCATCGGAGACCGGCTGAAATCCGCTCAGGCCAAAAAAGAAGAGGGATAGGGTGGTGAGCGACGGTGCCACGCACTCCGCCACCTGAGTGGCGCGGGAGCCCTAGGCCAAAAGCTCGGTTTTGGCGACGGGGTAGCCATCTGGACGCCGCACGGCGTACGACAAGGCCAGTACCTCGACCAGCACCGTGCGGTAGACCACGTGGACGTCGTCTACGTCGATGTCCTCGGCGTGGGCGTCCAGCGTGGCGTCGATGTGCTCGTGCACGAACGAGAGCACGTGCGGTTGCTCCATGGCGATCACGTCGTCGCTGTCGAGTGACTCGGCGGGGTCGGCTCGGCGCAGCTCTTCATCGAGCGTGAGTAGCTCGTCCGTCGCGGCCAGCTGCTCTTCGGTCACCTCGTCGAGGTGGCTGCCGTGCGCTTTCTCGAACGCGAGCCACAGCGTGAGCGCCAAAAAATAGCCGAGCGCCAGGGCGGTCTCGTCGAGGGGGCGTCCGAGCGCCTCGGCGACGTGGCTGGCCAGAGCGGGCTGGGCGCGCTCGAAGCGTTCGAACGCCTCGTCGAGCTGGCTGCGTGCTTCCTCGTCGTCGTCAGCCAGGCCCTCACGCACCGTGTCCAGCGCGTGCTGCGGCACCCCCGCGTAGGAGGGAACCGGGCGAATGGCAGAGCGACGAACCCACACGATCTGACGAAGATGTAGCATGCAAAATGAAGCCTGGAAACC
>DATEDZ010000326.1:0-3608 GCA_035281385.1 Polyangiaceae bacterium | reverse complement strand
TGAACACGGCGACTCCAATTCGCAGCCAGAAGTCTCGAATGTCGTCGAAGGTTTCGAGGGCCGCGGGTGTCTCGCTGGAACCGGCCGCGTCAGATGCGTGCAGCGCCATCGTGTGGACGGATGTAGCGCCATCAATGCGGGTCACGTACGCGGCGATGCCCCCGCGCAGAACGACGGGCGGCGAGCGCATCCCGCCCCGGTCGTCATACATGATCCAAAACGGCGGTTGATAGCTGTGCGGCGGATCAGGAAGACGTCGTGCGCGGCGCGTTGCCGGATCTGCCCACCTGATCAACGGGTTCACCGAGCGATGTCCCAACGGCGCCTGAAAGGCCGCGGTCGAGGCGATGACCAAGGTGTGACTGGGGAAAGAGCCACATGTGAGGAGTAGGTGCGGCGTGCGCCCATCCTCCAACCGCTTGGGGTCCAGGTGCTTGACCTCGCACTTCCCGCCGTACGTCTGTTCGAGCAGCTCCGCCAGCTCTTTCATGGCGGCCTGCGCGGCGGACCCGATGAGCTCGATGACCTGCGACATCGCGTCCTTGAGACCCTCTCGGAGCGCCCGTTCGCGCTCGTTCTGCTGATCCTCGCGATGTTTCGCAAGCGACATCTGCTGGCGGAGCTGGTCGGTTAGCTTGGAACGGCTGGGCGTTGGCGGCGACGACCGCTTCTTCAACCAGCCTTCAAGATCCGACGCGACCTCGGAACACTTCGCGTACCGGGCTGACTCTGCCGCCAAGCCCTTCTTCACGATCGCGTCGAGACCTGCTAGCGCAGCATCTACGGCTGCAAGAGGCTGAACTTGCAGGGGGTCCGGGCGCCGGCCGGCCAAGAGCTCGTACAGCATGACTACGCTGGAGTACACGTCGTGCGTCGGCCGACGCAGCCGCGGGTCAGCCTGCACTTCGGGAGGAATGTAACCGAGAGAGCCGACGGCCTGCTCCGTCAACGTCAGGCTCGACGTGCCTTCCCAGACGTAGGACGAGCCGAAGTCGAGCAGTAACACCTGCCCGTCGGCGTCGCGGACCATGACATTCGAAGGCCTCACGTCGCGATGAAACACGCCTTGCTCGTGAGCGTACTGGAGGGCGCCCAGAACCTCGAGCATCGCGCGAACGCGGTCTGCAAAGCTCATCGCTCCGACCGCGTCGCGGAGCGCTTTCCCTTGCACCAGCTCCATGACCAAGCAGGGGACGTTATCGTCGGTGAACGCTGCCCCAATCAGCGGGACGATCGCACGATGCGACAGGCGGCCGGTCGCCTCGACTTCTCGAAGGAAGCGCTGCCGCCCATCCTCGAGGCCGGCGAACGGAAGCGGGTCCAAGATCTTGATCGCGCGCAGCACGTGGGGCGGTTCATTCGGCATCGCGGCGTAGACCGTGCCGAAACCGCCGGAGCCAAGGACACCCTGCAACGTGAAGCCCTTCAGTCTGTCCGCGCGCTGGACGTCACCGACCTGCAAGGACGAGCTTGCGTCTTCGGTCATGGGGCCGCAGCCTACGTGGCCTCCCGTCCGTTTTCCAGGGCGTGAGGCAGGCTCGCGAATCAGTCTTCGTACACGGACAGGATCTCAGCATCGGACCAGTACTCGTTTTCCGGCACAGTGACGGAACCGCCGTACGTCATGGCTGCGATCGGTGCTCGCTCTTTCCAAAGTTCATCGAACAGTTCGAGGTGTTCCGGAATGTGCACGGCAATCTTCGCCCCCGGCGCATCAGGGCGAGCGCGTGCAAAAGCAATCGCGTTGCCGATCGAGAGAGCGATGATGCTCAACGCGGCGCTAAAGAAGGCAGGCTCGAGAGCACGGGTGGCATGACTCACGTCGTAGTGGTTCTTGCGGGCGGCGCTGCGCTTGAGATACGGGAAAGAGTGAGCGAACGCACTCTCGCTACGGACTAGGGAATTCCCCTCGTGGCTGATGTCGATCGCGACCGATCCTGGCTGGACACGGAACCCATGCTTCAGGCTGTTGTACTCCCGCCCAGCTTGCTCATTGAGCAGCTCTCCTGCAAACAATCGCCACGATCTCGCGAACAGCTCGCTCACCTTCTGGTGGCGCTCCACACTCTGGGCGCGCAGCGGTTCCAACAGTGCTGCCGAGATGTCGAGCCAAGTCGCTGGGCGGAAGGGGGGTAGCGTCTTGATTGCCTCGGCCGCCGAGATCCGCCGCACGAGCTCTCGGAGCTCATCGTTCTTGTAGGCGGAGAGCCAGCCGAAAACGCAGTCCGGCGCCTGGACGACGGCTCCAAGAATGCCGAACAATGCTTCCACAGCCATCCCGTAGTTGATACGCAGCGCGAGAGCGGCGCGAGTTGCTTCACTTCCGCTAGCGTCGGGGTGTTGGTGTGCCGCCGCCTGGTAGAGGAAGAACTCCGGATCGAGTCCTCGCAGGAACCGCAGGTTCTCCTCGTCCAATCGGATCCCCATGACGCACATAGGACGATCCACGATGGCGAAGCGAACACGATCCACCTGCACCTTCTGCATCGCCTGACTCTAGACGCTTTGCCAAGCTACAACCACTGCGGCGTGCTCAGCGCGGACGTGTTCGCGGCGCCACGAGCCAGCCCGATCCGTCGTTGTGCCTAGGGCGATTCACTTCGGCACCACGGGCAATGAGGAACCGTACCATCGCTGTCGTCTCCGTCCGGGCTGCAGCTGCGGCCGAACTGATGCGGACAGGCGTGCGCGACGGGACGGCCATCCTTGCGCTGTGCGACCTGCCGGCGGCACCGAGCGCACTCGACTCGCGGTAGCTTCGAAGGACGCTGAGCTCGCGCGGCGTCGGCCGCTCGAGTCGCCTCGGCGCGCTGCTTCGCAACCGCAGGGTCGTGGTCGGCGCGCTCTTTGGCCTTGGCTTCCTCGGCGCGGCGAGCTTGAGCAGCGAGGTGTTCAGCGTACTCTCGGTCGACGTCATACGGCGGGAGCCCCTTTGCGGCTCGCTCGGCGTCGTTGAGCCGGCGCAACCCGAGCTGCTTGTACAGCGCCTCCGTCTCCTTTTCGTGCTGCTGAGCCGGACTCAGCACGGCCTCCTTGGACGGGACAGGCTTAGGCGTGACGAACCGCGGCGGCGGTGCCGTCCCCGTGGGATGTGACTCGATCCAAGTGTCGAGATCCGAGCGCCTGGCGAGCCAGCGCCGCTTGAGCCGGCGTGCCGGCAGCTCACCGCGACGGCAGGCGCGCCAGAGAGCTCGCTTGCAGGTGGGCAGGGCCACGGCGACGTCTACCCATCCGGCCGCAGCCTCTTGGTCGCGGAGGGTCTCGAGAAGGTAGGGCGCAAGAGCGCGCACGAGCACGCTGAGGGCGTCTGCAGGTTCCATATCGGCGTTTCGACACGGGCGCCTACGGCTGGCAAGCGTCGGCGCCGCAATCGAAGAACTGCGCACGTGGTAGCGAGAGTCGACCCGCCCGCCCGCGGCGGATCGCATAACGAAGATTACGTCGACCGGAAGCCGCAGGGCCACGCCGGCTGATGGCGTTGTCGGGTGGCCCCGGGAGGTTTCCCTCCCGGGGCTCCCACGGATCCGGACTTGCACGATTCGCGCATCCGGCTCTTCGAGTCACGGGTTCGCTGCAGTCCGGAATGCGGAGTGCACGATGCGCGGTCG
>DATEDZ010000325.1:0-5261 GCA_035281385.1 Polyangiaceae bacterium | reverse complement strand
GCTCCGAGGTTGTCGGCTGGCCGCACCCGCTCGCGCTCGGGCATCACCACGGTTGCGTCAGGCAGGAGCTCGACATCGCGTGCTGGGGCCGCGGCGATCATGGCGAGCTCGGTTTCCCCGCGTCCGATCGTTGCAAAGACGGAGCGAGCGAGGTCGCGTGCAGTCGCCGGCTGGGTCTTGCATCGACTGCAGGAAGGGCGCGCTCGGATGGTCACGATCAGGTCTCTTCGTTCGCATCTCATCTACGCCGTCGTTCGCTGGCAACGCCGAGCACATTGCCCCTGCGCCCAACACTAGCCACGCCGTGGAGCAAATCGAGCGGATGTCGTCGGATAGAGCTCGGAACGAATTCTATCCGACGAACCAACTAGCGTCCTTGAGAGCCGCAAAGGTTCGCCGGCCTCGCCCGGTTTGGTCTCGTGGGTGGCTCCTGTTCGCGCCAATCGTGAGCTTCCTTCCGAGACTCACCTGTCTTGTTGGGCGGGAGGCCCGCGGCCCCCGCTGGCGTTAAGGCAACGACGTCGAAGCGATCGAGATTCATGACCTTGGTCCACGCAGCCACGAAGTCTCGGATGAACTTCTCCTGTGCGTCCGAGCTCGCGTAGACCTCGGCCAGCGCGCGGAGCTGCGCATTCGAACCGAAGATGAGATCGACCCGCGTGCCGGTCCACTTGACCTGGCCAGTCTTTCGATCGCGCGCTTCAAACACATCCTTCGCCGAAGGGACGGCCTTCCACTCCGTGCTCATGTCGAGGAGGTTCACGAAGAAGTCGTTGGTCAGCGCCTCCGGTTTCTTGGTGAAGACGCCATGCTTCGACGCCGCGGTGTTGGCGCCGAGCACGCGCAGACCTCCGACCAGCACCGTCATCTCCGGCGCCGTCAGCGTCAGGAGCTGCGCTTTGTCGATCATCAGTGCTTCTCCCGGCACGTCGTACGTTGCTTTCTGGTAGTTGCGAAACGCGTCGGCGATCGGCTCCAGAACGGCGAAGGAAGCAGTGTCCGTCTGCTCCGGTGTCGCATCCGTACGCCCTGGTGTGAACGGCACCGTGAGCGTATGTCCGGCGTTGTGCGCCGCTTCCTCGATTCCTGCGGCGCCGCCAAGGACGATCAGATCGGCGAGCGAGACTTTCTTGCCGTTGGTCGCCGCGTCATTGAACGCTCGTTGGATGCCCTCGATGGTCGCGAGCACCTTCGCCAGTCGCGCGGGCTGATTGACGGCCCAGTCCTTCTGAGGGGCAAGCCGAATGCGCGCGCCGTTCGCGCCGCCGCGTTTGTCCGAGGCGCGGAAGGTGGAAGCAGACGCCCATGCGGTCGAGACGAGCTGCGCGATAGACAGCCCCGAGCCGAGCAGCTTGCTCTTCAGCGATGCGATGTCCTGCTCGTCGATGAGCGGGTGGTCGACCTTGGGTAGCGGGTCTTGCCAGATCAGCTCTTCGGCAGGCACCTCCGGACCGAGGTAGCGCGCGCGGGGCCCCATATCGCGGTGCGTGAGCTTGAACCAGGCTCGAGCAAAAGCGTCGGCGAACTGGTCCGGATGTTCCATGAAGCGCCGCGAAATCAACTCGTACGCGGGATCGAACCGCAGCGAGAGATCCGTCGTCAGCATGGACGGCGCGATGCGCTTCGACGGGTCGTGCGCGTGCGGAACCGTGCCCGCGCCTGCGTCTCCCTTGGGCTTCCACTGCTGCGCGCCTGCCGGGCTTTTCGTCAGCTCCCATTCGTAGCGGAAGAGGTGCTCGAAGAAGTCGCAGCTCCACTTCGTTGGCGTGGTGGTCCAGGTGACCTCGAGGCCGCTCGTGATCGCGTCGGCCCCCTTGCCGCTGCGGAACGTGCTCTCCCAGCCCAAACCCTGGGCGTCGACGTCGGCGGCTTGAGGCTCGGCGCCGACGTGCGACGTGGGTCCAGCCCCATGCGCCTTGCCGAAGCTGTGCCCGCCAGCAATCAACGCGACGGTCTCTTCGTCGTTCATGGCCATGCGTGCGAAAGTCTCGCGAATGTCCCTCGCCGCCGCGACGGGATCGGGATTGCCGTTCGGACCCTCTGGGTTGACGTAAATGAGACCCATCTGGACGGCGGCGAGCGGCTTGTCGAGCTCCCGATCCCCTGAATAACGCTTGTCGCCACCGAGCCACGTCTTCTCCGCACCCCAGTAGACGTCTTGATCAGGCTCCCAAACGTCCTCGCGGCCGCCGCCGAAACCAAAAGTCTTGAAACCCATCGTCTCGAGGGCAACGTTGCCGGTGAGGATAAACAGGTCGGCCCACGAGATCTTGCGCCCATATTTGCGCTTGATCGGCCACAGTAGGCGGCGCGCCTTGTCCAAGCTGACGTTGTCCGGCCAGCTGTCCAGCGGTGCGAAGCGCTGCTGGCCGCGGCCGGCACCACCGCGGCCGTCGCCAACGCGGTACGTGCCGGCGCTGTGCCACGCCATGCGGATGAACAACGGGCCGTAGTGGCCGTAGTCTGCCGGCCAAAAGTCTTGCGTCGCGGTCATCAGCTGCGCGAGATCCGTCTTGAGCCCCGCGAAGTCGAGACTCCTGAACTCCTCGCCATAGTCGAAATCTTCGCCCATCGGATTGGACTTGGCGGAGTGCTGGTGAAGGAGATCCAGCCGCAGTTGCTTCGGCCACCAGTCGCGGTTCGACGTGCCTCCACTCGCGTGATGAAGCGGACATTTCGCTTCTGTTGTCATGACTCTCGAGTCCCCTTGTTTATGGTGGTCAGCATTTTGTCGTCTCCTCGGGTACCCGGCGATCTGCCGAGCGTCCACGGCTGAACATGGACCTTGGCACATGATTGGTCCAAGACGATGTTTCGACTACACTGATAACCCATGACTATCAGCGTCCAAGATGTCTCGCCGCGCCAGCTCCAGTACGTCGTTGCGGTCGCCGAGACGCTGGGTTTCCACAAGGCTGCGCAGCGCTGCCACGTCTCGCAGCCGACGCTCAGCGCCCAGGTGAAGCAGCTCGAAGACGTGCTCGGCGTTCAGCTCTTCGAGCGCGATCGCCGCCGCGTCTTGCTCACGGCCGGCGGCGCCATCGTGGTCGCTCACGCACGGCGAGTCTTGCTCGAGATGAGCGACATGATCGCCGCCGCGAAACAGCTCACGGATCCCGATGCGGGCACGTACCGAATCGGCGTTATCCCGACGATCGCTCCGTACCTTCTTCCCGACGTGATGCCGGCCGTTCGCACGCGCTTCCCGAAGCTTCAGCTCGTCTTTCGGGAAGAGAAGACGGACGACATCGTAGGCGACTTGCGCGAAGGGCAGCTCGACGCCGGCTTGCTGGCGCTGGAAGCGAACATCGGCGAGTGGGCGTCTGGCCACGTCGCGAGAGACCCGTTCGTCATTGCGCTGCCCCATGGGCACCCCCTGGCACGGAAGAAACGGGTCGCAGCAAGCGAGCTGGAAGACGAGAAGGTGCTCTTGCTCGACGAGGGGCACTGCTTCCGCACGCAGGCGCTTGCGGTCTGCGACCGCGCCGGAACCATTGAGAGGGAGCTTCGCGCGACGAGTCTGTCGACGCTCGCGCAGATGGTTTCGTCGGGCTCGGGCATCACGCTCCTCCCGCAGCTCGCGGTCGCGGTCGAAAACCGCCGCAGCCAGCTAGAGGTCCGTCCCTTCACCTCACCGGCGCCCCATCGCACCATCGCGCTCATCTGGCGCCCACAGTCGCCCTTCGCGACGACGTTCCGCGAGCTAGCAGAGGTGTTCCGCTCCGCCGCGCGGGCGGGATCGGCGGGCGGTTGATGCAGGACCGCAGCACAGTAAGAGGCGGCTCCTTACACTGGTCGTTCCCGGGCAACTTCTTCCCGAAGGATCACGAAGAGGTCGGTAGCGCCCAGATCCTGCCCGGCCTGCACCAGAAGAGTCGTGAGCTGGCCGCGGTGGCGTTACGCCCTTTGGACGAGCTGTCTTTCCAGCTGGCGACGCCGCCGCCGACCTCGACCACACCGCGCTTGGCGCGCAGCCATAGCTCCAGGCCGTCTTCCGGCACCGGTACCGGTTCGACGCTGCCGCCTCCGTCACCGCCCGCTCCAGGCAGTCCCGCCGTGCTCAGCGTGCCGCCTGTGCCGTGCTCAATGACCTCGCCGCCGGCGCCGCCATCGCTACCGCCGCCGGCGAGCTTGCCGCCACGACCCGCTTCAGCATCCGGCTTGCCTGAAGTGCCGGCGTTGCTGCCAGCGGCATCCATCCCGCCGAGAGATGACGACGGATCGTCGAAGCCCGTGAACTTTTGACCACACGCGGGCGAAGCGCCCAAGGCGGCGCCTAGCGCGACTGAAAGAGCTCCCGACGCCGACCTCAAGTAGTGTTCGGTAGCATCCGAGATTTGTCGGGTCGAGCCGCTCGGCCGTGCCGAGCCAGCGCCGTCCTTCTGTAACGCAGCGTGACGTCACCAAACAAGACGCCGAGCTCGCGGTCGTGCTTGACATGCTCGAACAGCGTACGTTTCGTACCGCTCTGCAACTAGTGCCCTGTTTCGCTTTCGTTGACGGGTCGCTCACCGCCGCTCCCCACGCTGAGCGGCGAAGCGCGTCAGTGGCCCACCCACCCCGCGGCGGCTCGCTCGATGTTGGAGTAGAGGTGTGTCAGGGTAGAGGTGGAGCAGCTTGATGCGGGCCTGATCGGTGGTGAAACGCCAACGGACGGGTGCGTCGGGGCGCTGCGAGAGCCAGGCGGATAGGATAGTGCGAAGGCGCGGGAGGGAAGCGATGCGCTGATCGAGCGCTTGTCGTGCCAGCACCGAGAGCTCGATCTCGGCTATGTTGAGCCAGCTGCCGTGCTTGGGCGTGAAGTGCAGCTCGAAGCGTTCGACCAGGGCCGTGCCTCGGCGGGTTCGAAGGCCTCGTACAACGAGGCGAGGGAATGGGTGCTGAGATTATCGAGCACCAGCACGATGCGCTCTGCCTCGGGGTACTGCTGAGCCCCATCCGAGCGAGCCGGCGCGGGTTGGGGGGGCCGGCGTCGTAGGTTGCGCACCAGCGCGGGGAGCGCCGGCGAGCGACCCGTCAGCCCAATGGAAACCGGGCACCAGTAGGGTCACCCGCCTGATGGCCTTCCCGGCTGTTCAGACCCCTATCGCGGGCGGCGTGGGCCGTGCGACCATAGGGTTTCGGATGTCGAGCAGCCGCGTGCCGCACAATCCCGAAGACGCTGCGAAGTTGTTCCAACTGGTCATGGACCACTTGCCGCAGTTCATCTTTTGGAAGGATCGCAATTCCGTCTACCTCGGCTGCAGCCAGAACTTCGCGCG
>DATEDZ010000324.1:0-17097 GCA_035281385.1 Polyangiaceae bacterium | reverse complement strand
GGCGCGCCGCGTGCTGGCGGCGTTTCGCGGTAGCTGCCCAACCAGACGGGCAACTTTGGGGCCTAGGTCCGAGTGACCTCAACGCGTGAGTTTTTGTTTCAAGAGCTCGGAGACGAGCTTGGCGTTGGCGCGGCCGCCGCTCTTCTTCATGACCATGCCGACGAGAGCGCCGAGCACGTTGACGTTGCCGGAGCGGTAGCGCTGGACGGCGTCGGCATTTTCGCTCAGCACTTGGTCGGCGAGCGGCGCCAGAACGTCCGCACCACTGATCTGGGTCAGGCCTCGCTCCGCGACGATATCGCGCGGTGCCTTGCCGCTGGTCAGCATCTGCAGCAGCACCTCCTTCACTTGCGCGGAAGAAAGCGTCCCTTCTGCGAGCAGCTCCTGCAGCTCGACGAGCGCGCTGCCCTGAAACGGTACGCTGTCGAGCTTGCGCGAGCGCGCCTCGCCCAGGACTTCGTTCACCAGCAGCAGCGCAATCGGTTTTGCCGCATCCCCGCCGCCCGGGGCTGCCAGCGCTTGACCGAAGAGCGCCGCGAGCAGTTGCTCTTGCTCGATGACGCGCGCGACCTCTGGCGATAGGCCGTGAGCATCGCGCAGGCGGGCGGCGTCCGGTGAGAGCTCGGCCTTTTCCGCTTTGAGGGCGGTCTCTTCGGTTTTTTCGGGCCTGCGCTCCGGTTTCGGGGCGTTCGCTTGGGCGGAGTCACTGACGGTCGCGCCCTTGGTCCACGAATCCTTGAGCGGCACCACCCGGTTGAACACTGGCGCCCCGCTCTTCGAGTCCGGGTCGGCGTAGAAGAAACCCAGACGCTCGAACTGGAAGCGCTCGCCGGCCTGGGCTTGCCCGAGGCTCGGCTCGGCTTTGGCGCGCAGCACTTCGAGCGAGTGTGGGTTGATCTCGGTCACGAAGTCCGCTTCACCCTGGCCCGGAGCCTCGACCGAAAACAGCCGATCATAGAGCCGCACTTCGACGTCCTGGGCGCCGTTGGCGCTTACCCAGTGGATAGTGCCGTCGACACGCTTGCCGCCGGAAGCTCCGCCGCGCGACGCGGCATCGTGAGTGCAGCGCACCTCCACGATCTCCCCTGCGGTGTTCTTGACGACGCCCGTGCAGGTGACGACGTAAGCATGGCGGAGCCGCACTGCGCGGCCGGGGGTCAGCCGTTTGTAGCCGGGCGGGGGCTGCTCCTGGAAATCCTCTCGCTCGATGAACAGCGTGCGCGAGAAAGGTAGCGTGCGGCTCCGCGCCGGCGCATCCCCCGAAGGCTCGGTTCCTTCCGGCCAGTACGGCGCGTCCAGTGCTTCGACCGCGCCTTCGGGCATGCTCTCGATGACCAGCTTGAGGGGGCGCAAGACGGTCATCACGCGCGGGCTGCGCCGATCGAGATCATCGCGGACGCACGACTCGAGCAGCGCCACGTCGACGGTAGATAGGTTCTTGGCAACGCCGATCCTGGCGCAGAAATTCCGAATAGATTCGGGCGTATAACCACGGCGCCGCAGGCCTGCGAGCGTGGGCAGTCGCGGATCATCCCAGCCACTGACGTGCTTCTTTTCGACGAGCTCGAGCAGCTTGCGCTTGCTCATCACCGTGTAGGTCAGGTTCAGGCGCGCGAACTCGGTCTGATGGGGTACGTGCGGTACCTCGGTGGCCTGAATGACCCAATCGTAGAGCTCGCGCGCGCTCTCGAACTCCATCGTGCACAGCGAGTGCGTGACGCCTTCGAAGGAATCTTCGAGGCAGTGCGCGTAATCGTAGAGCGGGTAGATGCACCAGGCGTCGCCGGTTCGATAGTGATGCGCGTGCTTGATGCGCACCAGCGGGGGATCGCGCATCTTCATGTTGGGCGAGGCCATGTCGATTTTGGCGCGCAGCACGCGCTGGCCCGCCTTGAACTCGCCGACGCGCATGCGCCGAAACAGGTCCAGGCTCTCCTCGACGGGACGTGCGCGGTAGGGGCTCGGTTTGCCCGGCTCGGTGATGGTGCCGCGATACTTTTCGGAGAACTCGTCCTCCGGTAGGTCGCAAACGTAGGCGCGGCCGAGCCGGATCAGCTTCTCACCGAGCTCGTAGAAACGCTCGAAGTAGTCCGAGGCGTAGTACATGTGCTCGCCCCAGTCCCAGCCGAGCCAGCGCACGTCGCGCTGGATCGCCTCGACGTACTCCATGTTCTCGGTGGTGGGGTTCGTGTCATCCATGCGCAGATGACAGCGCCCGCCGAGCTCGGCGGCAGCGCCAAAGTCCAGGCAGATCGCCTTGGCGTGCCCAATGTGCAGGTAGCCGTTCGGCTCGGGAGGAAAGCGCGTCACCACCTGGCCGTCGTACCGGCCTGCCGCAACATCCTTCTGGATCATCTCGCGGATGAAGTCGCTCGGCGCGGCCCCGTCGCTCATTGGTCCAGACCGTAGATCGAGGCCTGACCCCGAACAAGTGGTCGCGCTATTCCTCCGGCGCCGCGTCGCTCGAGGCGCGCGCCCTCCACGTCCCATGCGCGAGCACGCGATGGGTGAAGCGCCCGAGTGAGGGCGCCGGTAGTACCGTTTATTGCGCGATCTGGCTAAAGCTAACGAGGCCGCCGGCTCGTCGCTGGCGTAGGCACCAAGGCATGCGCCTGCCAGGATGGAAGTGTGGGTGATCGCGCGCAGCATTGCGCTGGTCGAAGTCGGAATTGCAGCCACACTGTTCTTGCGTCGTTGGCGCTGTGCGTTGCGCGAGGCCAGCTGGTATCGAAAGCCCTATCCACCGCTGAACGGATGGCAAGTCCCACGCGAGCACCCGAAGCCATTTTAAACCAGTTTCCGCAACTTTCTTGCGCGGAATGGCTCAAAAGCGTACGGAATTTGAAGCTAAATGTTGCTCCAGTTTCGTGTCGAGAACCATCGATCGCTGAGGGATGAACAGCAACTGTCGCTGGCGGCCTCTGCACTCGGCCATGACGACAGCTATCGACTACTTCGTCCCAAGGCCATCTCCGAAGCCATTCTTCCAGCCGTAGCGATCTATGGCGCCAACGCTTCTGGAAAGTCCAACGTACTTCACGCGCTGCGTTTCATGCGCGACGCCGTCTTGCTCTCCTACCGTTCGTGGGAGCCCGAAACGGGTGTCCCTGTCGAGCCCTTTGCCCTTTCTCAAAAGAGAATGGCCCCTTCGTTCTACGAAGTTGAGATCATAGCGAACGACGTCCGCTTCCGCTATGGATTTGTGATTGGCCGGAACCGCGTTGAGGAGGAGTGGCTCTTCGCTTGGCCTCACGGCCACAAGCAAACGTGGTTTGAACGGGAAGGAGATTCATTCAAGTTCGGCGGCAACCTTCATGGTGACAACGAGGCAATCCGTGGCCTCACCCGGGACAACAGTCTCTTCCTCTCCGTTGCGGCGCAGAACAACCACGCCGCGCTGATGACAGTCTTTCGCTGGTTCCGGGGAATTCAGGTGACCGCGCGGAGGGGATCTACAGCTCATCCCGCCAATGCCATCGCGAACATGTTTTCGAGACATCTCTCCTTGTTTGGAGAGGAAGAAAGTCTCAATGATCGAAAAGCATTGTTGGATCTGCTCCAGGCCGCCGACACCGGCATCGTGGATATGAGGGTTGACGAGGCAGAGCCCGATGCGCCTGGATTTCGTCGTCGGACTCGTCTGGAATTCCGCCACAAAGCAGAGATCGAGTTGGGCGATCGTGACGCCTGGCTTCCATTGAGTGTCGAATCCGCTGGGACCGTTGCCCTTGTGGATCTCGGCCCTCGACTAACTCGATCACTCCGGTCAGGCGGACTGCTTTGCATCGACGAAATGGAAGCGAGTCTCCATCCGATGTTAGCGCTTTCGATTCTGAACCTGTTTCAGGACCCGGAACGAAATCCGAACGGAGCACAACTGCTGTTCACGACCCACGATACAGATCTCCTCGGGACCATTCTCGGGAGTCCGCCGCTTCGGCGTGACCAGATCTGGTTCACTGAGAAAGACGATGCAGGCGCGAGCCATCTCTATCCGCTCACCGACTTTCGACCCCGCAAACAGGAAAACCTAGAGCGCGGATACCTTCAGGGCAGGTACGGTGCCATCCCGTTTCTGGGAAGTCTCGTGCCCGAGAGCTCCGTAACTGACGACAAGTCGGAGTAGTCCGCGCATGGTGTCAAAGCGACGGCTAGAGGAGCGCGACTTCAAGCGTAGGGGACCGAGGCGCGATCCAAAGTTTCGCATTCTGCTCGTATGTGAGGGAGCTGTAACTGAGCGAGAATACTTCAAGGGGGTCCGACATCATTTCCGAAATCAGCGCGTGCACGTTGAAGTGCCCGAGCATCCAGGCGTGCCACTGACGGTCGTCGAGACCGCACAGCGCTTGGCCGAGGCCGCGCTTCAAGACGCGAAGCAGCAACGGGACGACAACCTGAAATTCGATTCAGTCTGGGCGGTATTCGACATGGATGCACACCCGCATTTGCCCGAAGCGCAAAAGTTGGCAGCAACCAACGGCATCGAAGTCGCCCTATCCAACCCGTGCTTCGAGCTTTGGGCCCTACTGCACATCGAAGAGCAGCGAGCGCACATTGAGCGGCATGCGGTGGCATCGCGACTCAGGCGCTACTTTCCCGACTACGAGAAACTGCTTCCCTTCGAAAATCTGATCGCTAACTATGAGCTTGCGGTTGAGCGCGCCAAGTCGCTTGAGGCGGAAGCAGCGCACCACGGTGATCCTGGTAGGAACCCATCCACGGCTGTGTACAAGCTGACCGAGCTTATCAGGACGGGATAGCACGCGCGTCCTGACCTTTCTCGAACACGTGATTGTTTCTGGGTAACCCGGGCAAACCTCCAAGCACCCACAGCCGCAAGTGTGGGATATCGGCGGCGTTCGTTTCGACGTGAGAGATCGAGCTACCGAACGACTACAGCATCGTTGTCAGCCATCCGGAGCACGGCGCCATGCTCTACGACGCCAAGATCGGTTTGATGGATCCGGACTGAATGGCGTCCTGACCCGAAGGAGGGCGCCTCGCGTCGGGCCGTGCCATTCCGACAGCTCTACCAATTGACGGACGTCAGGCGCGTCGTCGCAGCGCCTCGTCCCGAAGCTACGACCCCGCGTCCGACCAGGAGAAGACCCACGATCTTCCAGAGCGATGGCGCTTTTCGATCGGCTCGGGACTCTGCTCCCTGACCCGGATGCCTCGTTCGATGAGCTCCGCGGGTTCTATTGAGGCGACGGACACTCGCGCGCACCGAAGACCGTCTTCCAAACGCGGTGCTCCAGCAACAACCAGCGATTTGATTGACCGGGTTGACGATGTACGGCGCGTTCGCGAACGTCCGCGAACGTCCGCAGAGCTCGACGATCATCGGAGAGCTTGCATCTCGTGGTTCGTCTCGTGCAACTGCTGCTGTGAGCGGATGGAGCCTCGGCGAGATGACTGCGCGACGACTCGAGAAAAATGCTAGTGAGATCCAGCGCGCCCTCGAAATAGAGTTGCAGCTCTTGGTTGGAGGCTCGCAGTTGGTGCGTTGTTGTCGGTGGCTGACTGATCACAAAGCGTTCGCAGCAGGAGGTTGTCATGCGTATTGCTCTGAGCTCTAGAATCGTTGGGTTTGCCCTGGCTGTCGGGTTGCTGGGCTGCGGAGAAGCGACTCCATCCACATCCGTCGAGCAACCGCCGGTGACGTTCGAGGCAAGTGAGTCCACGCGCGCATTCGTCAGCGACTTGCGCGAGCGCTTCGAAGCGACGGAGGCGAACGAGTCTGCGCTCTTACCAGCGTCGGAAGCGAACGGTTTCCGCGTCGAGGGGGACCACCTTCGACCGGTGTTTCCAGTCGGGACCAGCCTTCGGGCGGAGTCGCTGCTGGCCAAGAATTCGGCTGGATTTGCAACGATTCGGGCGCTGGACGAGAGCTCCGGAGCGGCACGAATGTCGCTGTCTTTCCGGGTGGCGGGGGCGTCGGCTCGCGCGGCCACCGAGGCCGACGGCTACGTGGCTTACCCGGGCGCGCTTCCGGCGGCTACCCTGTTGAGCCGCGTATCGAGCGAGGGGATCGAGGACTACGTCTACTTCGAGCAAGCGCCCAGCGCTGCGGAGGTGCGTTACCAGCTCGAGCTCTCGGACGAGGTCGCAGGCTTGCGTCTCGTGGGCAGCACGCTCGAGGCGCTCGATGAGGGCGGAGCACCGCGCCTGCGCCTGGCGCCACCGTTTCTCGTCGCCACCGACCGCCAGCGCGTCGATGCGACCGTCGACCTCGAAGGTTGTGCCGCCGACGAAGACCCCACAGGTCCCTGGGATCGTCCTGTCACGGACCCGGGTTCGCGCCGCTGCACCGTAGTCGTTCGCTGGGATGCCGCGGCCGTTCGCTACCCAGCCCTGCTCGATCCGCTGTGGTCAACGACCGGCAACATGGCGACGGCGCGAGCTAATCACACGGCGACTTACCTGTCGTCGACGAATCGGATCCTGGTGGTGGGCGGCACCACTACCGGTGGCGCGCCGATCGCCACCTGCGAGCTGTACAATCCTTCTGGAGCCGGCACCTGGTCGGCAACCGCCAACGTGCCGACCACCGGAGTCGGCCGAGCTTACCACATCGCCGTCACCTTGAACAACGGCACGGTATTCGTAGCCGGCGGCATGCGCGATGGCACGAACACGACCAACACCAGCGCGATCTACACACCGTCGAGCGGGGCGTGGACTTCGAAGGCGCAGATGAGCACCGCGCGTTCCCGGCACGCCGCCACCGTGCTGCCCAACGGTGACGTTGTGATCACCGGGGGCCTCTCGGGCTCGACCACCATCCAGAACGTCGAGATCTATCGGCCCACACCCAATAACTGGTTCGCTGCCAATAGTCCCACCACCGCACGCCGGCTCTCGCATACCAGCGTGCGCATGTCGAACGGACACGTGATGATCATGGGCGGCCGCGATGGCAGCACCACCCTGACCAGCGCTTATTCGTACGACCCTTCCATCAACGATTGGACTCCGCGCGGCAATCTGTTCGAGTCGCGCCTCGGTCACACCGCCACCACGCTGAGCAACGGCGATATCCTGGTGACAGGTGGTGGCGTGCACAACATCTCGACCGTACGCGCGACGTGCGACCTCTACAAGAATTCCAGCAACACCTGGCAGAGGACCGCCGACATGAGCTTCGCGCGGATGGGTCACGCCGCGACGCTGTTGAGCAACGGTTCCGTGGTCGTCTCCGGTGGGATGGGCGCCGGTGGTAGCAGCGCGGTCGCGGTCAAGGGCGCCGAACGCTTCAAGCCGACTTTAGAGATCTGGAGCGACGAGCCGACGCTGAATACGGCCCGCGCCAACCACGCCGCTGCCGTGACCTCGGCCGGCCTGGTCGTCGCCGCGGGCGGGATCACCAAGACCACGAGCCCCACGTACCTGGCGTCGGCCGAGAAGTTCACACCCTCGATCGTCACGAGCACTGCGGTCGACTACATGGATGGCGTCCAAACCAGCTACGAGGACGGGCCCCAAGTGAACGCTGCCAACGATCCGCACTTCGACACGCGCGTCACCGAGATCAAAGGGACGATGTATCACCCTCCGCTCGGCACGGGGGTATTCCCCATTGTGGTGATGATGCACGGCAACCACGCCAGCTGCGGCCAAACCACGGGCAGCCCACGCATCGATGACGACAGCTCGTACTCCGGCAACGAGGAGGGTACGGATACCGGCGGCTGGTGCCCGAGCGGCTACGCCGAGGTCCGCAGCGACAAGGGCTACGCCTATCTGGCCCACGAGTTGGCACAACGCGGCTTCGTCGTTTTCTCCATCGACGCCAATCGTGGCATCGCCGATCGCAACGATGGGGCACTGCCCTCGCAGCAGCAGATCGACACTCGCGGGCGTCTCGCCCTCAAGACGCTGCAGCGCATCCACAAATGGAACACCGTTTCGGGTTCCTCGTCGGCGGCGGGCTTGCCCAACCTGCTGGACCGCGTCGATCTCGGCAAGGTCGGGTTGTTCGGCCACTCGCGCGGCGGCGAAGCCATGCGAGCTGCCGCCTACTTCTACGCCAACCAGTCCGAATGGCAGACGGCCATCCCCGGATTGACCGTCAAGGGTATCTTCGAGGTGGGCTCCACGGATGGCGAGTTCGATGCCGGTGAAACGCCCATCTTCAACGACCCTGCCTTCATTCCGTGGGCTCTCTTGATGGGAACGTGCGACAGCGTTGGGTTGCACCTTCCGGGAATCGACGCGAGGCATGGCCTGCGGACGTTCGATCGCCTCGTCAATAACGCGATCGGCTTCGTGGGCATGTACTACGTTTGGGGCGCGAATCACAACTCCTACAACACCGAGTGGCAGTTTTCCGACGTCGAGTTCACCGGCGCCGGCGAGCCGAAAATCACTCCATTCTCGTGCGTGCCTGGTCCCACCGGCCCCATCTATCAGCCGGCGGGGATTGGCAGCGGCATCACGGGGTCGGTCCGGCAACGCCAGACCGCGGTCTACACTGCCGTGAACTTCATGTTGGCGGTCGTGCCGGGCGCGCCCGACACATCCCGGCTCTCGATCTTCGATTCTGCCACGCCGGCGCCGCCCGCCTTCAAGGTCAGCCGCGCTCATCAGATGAACGAAGGCGGGCGAATCCATCTCGAGGACTTTCGAAACGAAAATCAGAGCTCGACCAGTGCGCCGAGCCTGTTCGGTGGTAGCAGCATCCTCAATACTTGGTCGTCGAGCTTGTCGGTCGAACAGGCAACCTCGGGGCCCCGGGGACAAATCCACACGGCGCACGCCGACTTCCCAGCTGTGCGGGTGGTCTGGACGTCGTCTGGGAGCACCAGGTACTACAATTTGAACTGGGCCACGGCGCCCGGCTTCGATGTCAGCAGTCACGCCTTCCTCGAGTTCCGCATCGACCGAGATACGACCAACCCGTCCTCGCCTGCTACGAACTTCGGGGTCCAGCTGGTGGGCGGCGGAACCCCCGGAGGCCCCATCGGATCCATTGTCTCCATCTCCAGCTACACCACACTCGAGGGGCCGTCAGGCATCCTGACAGAAGACCCGGGTGGCCTCCCCGGCGAGGACTACCTCTCCAACCCTCTGCAGATGGGCACGGTCAGGATCCCGCTTTCGGCGTTCGGCGCGAGCCTCACCACGATTCGCGGCTTACGATTCGTGTTCAATAGTAACACGAGCGGCGAAATCTACATGACGAACGTGCGCATGGCGACCTGGTGAGGGCACCGCGAGCAGTGCCCTGTCATTCAAAGCGTGCTCGAGCGGCGCCTCCTGGCCAACTACTTTGACGCGGACGTCGCACGGCGGGTGATTCGGAAGCCGTTCAGACCGAAGCTCGTCCGTGGTTACGCTATCGGTGGCATGTGCCCGATTCGGCTGCACGGTGTGCGGCCGCGCTAGCGACCCGAAGCGCGCCCGCCTTTCGCGCGATGAAACGCCGCTACCTTCCTCTTGCCTTGCTCGAGCGATTGGCCGAAAAAATCCATTGCCGCAATCGAGCTGCGGATATACATTAGATACACGTCATTCGTAGCCAGCAAGCCAGTAGGATTGTCATGAAGTCTGTAGTTGGCAAATGGGGTAATAGCCTAGCGGTACGCATTCCGGCTGGCATAGTGCGGGAGCTTGGTTTGGAGGAAGGGGTGGCCGTCGTTGTCAAGCAGGACAACGGTCGCGTCGTCGTGGAAGCTAAACGTCGCTACGCGCTTCAAGCTTTGCTCAAAGGTGTCACCCGCTCCAATTTGTACGATGAAGTCGATTTTGGAAACGCGAGGGGACGCGAAATTTGGTGAGCGCGGAGAAGTACACGCCCGATCGCGGAGATCTCGTTTGGCTCGAGTTCGATCCTCAAGCTGGCCACGAGCAGAAGGGGCGACGGCCAGCTACATTTGCAATGGCGACCAAGAGTGCGAAGAAGTGGACTGCCTGGACGATGACGACTGCATCGGTGGTGTCTGTAACACCGAGCGACATACTTGTGGTGACTGTCGCGCTGACGCTGATTGTGCCGGATTTTACACTGCCTGTGATGTCGAGACCTCGGAGTGCGTCGAGTGCCTGTCCGACGCGCACTGCGACGGCGACTTTCTTGCTCACTGCAACCCGACTACCAAGCGGTGTGCCCAATGCCTGACGAACGCTGATTGCGCGGCTGAGCCCTATTCACCGCGTTGCGACACCGAGCTCGGCATTTGCTCGTCGTGTGACGTGGACGCCGACTGCGCGCTCACCGATGACCCCGCCTGCTCGTCGGGAAGTTGCGTCGCCTGCACCAAAGACGCGCACTGCACCGACCCCAACTTGCCATATTGCGAGCTCGATTTTTCGCGCTGCGTCGAATGTGTACAGGACGCTCAATGCCCGAGCCTGAATTGCGACTTGTTCTCGCACACCTGCCTCTAGGCTCGAGTTGCATTAGCCGCCGGACTCAAGGGCGCCCCGGCGCTACGGCGTCGAGCTCGCTCAGTCGCTTTTCGACGGCGACCTCGGCGCCGGGCTGCCTAAGACCTGCGGGCAGCGCGCGGTATTCGGCTAGTTGCTGCTGCAGCACGGCACGGGCATCGTCACGGCGTCCGCCGCCCTTCAAAAGATCCGCCTTGATCCCTAACAAGCCGATGCGGCGCGGACCGTAGGCCTTGCTCAGCGCTCGCTCGATCGCCATGAGCCCCGCGTCCCATTGCGCCGAGTCTCGATAGAGACGAGCCAGGTAGTGCGGCGGATTGTAGCTCGTCGGCAGCGCGCGTTCGCGCTCGAGCAAGAGCGCTATCGCCTCTGCCGAACGACCCAGGTAGACTAGGTTCTGGGTCCGCTCCCAATCGTAGATCAGCTGCGTCTCGGCCGGCGCGTTTCGTGCGCCCGCCTCGATCACCTGCAGCGCGCGTTGGGCCGCTTGGCGCGCGCCGGCCGCATCGCCGAGCGCCAGGCGGGCGCGCCGCAAATTGCCGCACGCATCGGCGTGGTCGTCCAGGCTCACGCCCGGCGCCCGCACCTCGCAGTCTCGGGTCAAAGTGCCTTCGACGAGCTTCCGGACAGCAGCCGCCTGTGGCTCTTCGGGGACCTTGTCCGCGCAGCTCAAGCTGGTGGAGGCGAAATCCACCGAGCTCACCGAGGGCGGCAGGCTGGTCGCCGACTCGAGAGCGACCTTCAAGCATTCGGTGTAGCGGCGTTGCTTCAGCAAGCTGGCGATGAGCGCGACCAGCGCGTCTGCGCGGCGGGGCCAACCTGAAGGAGCCGTGGCCAGCGCCGCTCGATACCTCGCTTCGGCCTCCGCGAAACGTTGCTGCGCGGCCAGCGCGGAAGCTCCGCGCAGCAGCGCGGCCGGTCCGTCATCAGCCGCGCTCGCGTCCTTCAAGAAGCGACTCAACTGCTGGGCCGTCGCGCCGCCGAGCCAGCGCGCTCGCACCTGCCCGGTGCGCGGATCGATCACGTAGAACGTGGGCCACACGCCGACCGGATAAGCCTGCAAGAAGTGTTCGTTCTCGGCGCGCTCGGTATCGACCGCCAGGGCGACGACGTGGCCGAGCTCTGGCACTTTGTCGGGCCGTAGCACCTGCTGCTGCATCGACAGGCAGGTGTGGCACCAGGGCGCCCAAAGATCGGCGAAGACCAGCTGGTTGCGCTCGGTCGCGGCGGCGAACGCGGCTTCGGGCTCGTTCTCGAACCAGTCCTGCGGTTGCGGTGTCCGGTTGTGCGCCGCCGGCGCAACTTCTGCCCTAGCCGGAGCGGTACCCGAGCGCGCGGCCCGCGGCGCTTGGCAAGCCGCTCCGAGGAGTGCCACCACGGCCAGCGACGCGACGGCTCGAGTCGTCATGAGCGAGGCGTAGCACGACGTCAGGATGGCGCTGTCGACAGGCTCCCGAGCGCGGCCTTCGCCACCCAAGGGTTCGGGCAAAGGGTGAACGCTCCCCTCTCCCCGAGCTCGAACGGAGCGCAACCAGCCCCCAGCCGCATACAGAGCACGAGCCCAGCAAACACCGCGGTTTCGCACCCCACCCCGCTAAGCGACCTTCTCCACGAAAGCGATTTTCGGTGCTCTGTAGTGCTGATGGGTCGCGTGAAGTCCGCTAGATTCGTCTCGACCAGCGGCACGCCCTGCTTGTCCTGCATGTTGATCAGGTTGAACGAGATATGCCTTGATCCACTGGTGCGGTTGCCGCTAGCGTGGGCGCGACCGTGTGAGTTTGCCGTGCCCGTCATCAAGCCGCACAAGCCGCATGTCTTCGTGGTGATGCCGTATGGCACGCGCGAGGTGGCGGCCGCTGATGGCAATAGGCCTGCTCGCAGGGTCGACTTCGACGCGGTGTATCGGCTGCTGTTGCAACCCGCGCTCGCGAGCGCCGGCTGTGAGCCGTTTCGTGCCGACGAGGAGCCGGCCGCCGGCGACATCCGCACCGATATGTTCTTCGAGCTGGTCACGGCCGATTTCGTGCTGGCGGACATTTCGATTCTGAATCCGAACGTGTTTTACGAGCTGGGCGTGCGCCAGGGCGTGGCGCCGCGGGGAGTGATGTTGGTGCATGGCGGGCATTCCAAACGGCCGTTCGACATCGTGACCGATCGCACCTTCGGCTACGACGGCGCGCTTTTCGTCGATCCTATCGCCGAGCAGACCCTGACCCTCATCAAGAGTGCCGCAGCGACGCTGGCAACCACGATTCAAAACGTGATGAGAGAGGACGCGCGCACCGAGAGCAGTCCGGTCTACAAGGAGCTGCCCGGGCTCAAGGCGCCCGATCCGCGCGACATCAAGAACGCCAGGGCTCGCCATTTCGATGCCATCTTCGAAGGTATCGCCGATCGGCTGGCAGTCGCGCTCAAGCGTGGTCTCGCAGGGGATATCGTGACGCTGGCGGAAGAGGCGCCCAACGCCCTCTACCGCGCGCGGCTCCTCACTCAGGCCGGTCGCGCCCTGCTCGATCTGCAGCACTTTCAGCTCTCCCTCGAGCTGTTGAGCGAGGCGCTGGACCTGAATCCCAACGACGCCGATGCGGAGAGCTGTATCGGCATTGCGCTCAATCGCCTCGGTCGTTCCGAAGAGGCCGAAGTGCGCATCCAGAGACTTACCCGACGGCTGCGCGGACACAACGACGGGCAGGGCGCGCTCGGTCGAGTCTACAAGGATCAATGGCGCCAGCGCTGGGAGGTGCTGGCAACGGTCGAAGAACGCCGCGAAGCTGCCGCCAACTATGCCGAGATTGCCGAACGAGCGATCGAAAGCTATGCGGGCGCGTTGCGAGGCGACCAGCGCAGCTACTACAACGGCATCAACGCGCTGGCGCTGGCCAAGCTGCTCGAGCTCGTGAATCGACCCACGCGCCTATCGCAGGCCATCACGGCGGCGCAGCAGCTCGTTTCGATCGTCGCCGAACAGCGCATCGAGGACACCCGCGTTGCCCAGGACGAGAGCGGCAGGAGTGAGTACGTCTGGGCGCTGGCGACGCGCGGCGAGCTGGCACTCTTGGCGGGCGACGCCGGGGGTGCGCACGAATTCTATAACCGCGCCGCGACCAGCCCGGGTGTGACGCCGTTCGCGCTCGACTCGATGCTCCGCCAATTGCAAATGTACGAAGACCTGGGATTTCAGCCGGCAGCCACCCAGCGTGTTCGAGAGGCTTTGGAGCTCGGTCGCAAGCTGCCGTCTCCGCTTCAATTGCGGAAGAATGTGCTCTTCGCCAGCGGTCACATGATCGATGGCGAGGACCGCTCGCAGCCGCGCTTTCCACGCGGCAAAGAAGCAGCCGTTCGACAACAGATCGAAGCAACACTCGAAAAGTGGGCCCTGGGTCCTGCAGATCTCGCCATCTGCGGCGGCGCGCGTGGAACGGATCTGCTCGTGGCCGAAGCGTGCCTGCAGCGCGACTGCCCGGTGTTGTTGCTCATTGCGAATGACGAAAAAGAACA
The DNA here is from genome assembly GCA_035281385.1 of Polyangiaceae bacterium. Classification (GTDB taxonomy): domain Bacteria; phylum Myxococcota_A; class Polyangia; order Polyangiales; family Polyangiaceae; genus PMG-095. Next base: position 3,210 of record DATEDZ010000324.1, on the reverse strand, counting down.
CCGCAACGAGGCCGTGGCCCTCCCCAACTCGGACTGGCTCGAGCGTTACCTCGCGGTCAAGACCCATCGCCTGACGACGACGCGCTTCCAGTCGGTCGAGCTCGGAAAGACACGCAGCGGTGCCAGCGCTCACGAACGCAACAATCGCTGGTGCATGAACACCGCCTGGGCCACCGCGCGCACTCGCGCCAACGTCTTCGTGCTCTTGGTCTGGGACGAGCAACAAACCGGCGACGGCCCGGGCGGCACCTCCCACGCCGCCTCGCTTGCCGGTGAATACGCCGGCAAGCTGAGCATCATCAATCCCACCAAGATTTGAGGAGTGTAGCAGCGTGACCGTTGACTCAGCCTGGGAGCCAGCTCATCGCCTGCTCGAACCCACGCCGCTCGACACTGGGCCGCAGCCGATCGCGCCCCGTGTCCTGATCGATCAACGTAGCCTGCGTCGCCGTCACATCGACCGCCGCAGCCTCCAGGGCCCGGATCGCCTTCGGCTTGTCGGCGCGAGCCGACTTGATCTCGATGGCGAATCGGTGGCTGCCGCGCTCGATGACCAAGTCGATCTCCGCGCCCGCTGCCGTGCGCCAGAAGAAGAACTGGGAGTGCGGATGCGCAAGCCGCTCCCGCCGCGTCAGGTCTTCCAGAACGAAGGTCTCCCAGCTCGCGCCACGGATCGGGTGCGAGTCGAGCTCGTCCGCCGTCGTGATGTTGAGCAGGTGGTGCAGTAGCCCTGAGTCGCGGAGGTACGCCTTGGGTGATTTCACCAGGCGTTTGCCGACGTTGCGAAAATAGGGAGGCAGTCGCCGTAAGAGGTAGGTCTGCTCCAGGATGTTCAGATATCGCATGACCGTGTGATTCGAGACTCCTAGCGAGGCGCCAAGCTGGGACGAATTGAGGATGCCTCCCTGTTGGTGAGCCAACATCGTCAATAATCGACGGAGCAAGATCGCGTCGGCACCGACTCCGAGTGCGGGGAGATCCCTCTCGATATACGTCCGAAGATAGGCCTCCCACCACTCCCGGAAATCACCGGTGCGCAACGGATCCGGGTAGCCTCCTACCAGCCACAGCTGCGTCCACGGCCGGCGCTCGCGACCACCAACGACCTCGATCGCCGTCAGTGGATCCAGGTCCAAGATACCGACCCTGCCCGCGAGCGACTCCGAGACGCCCCTGACCAGTGAGGGTTGAGCCGAGCCCAGCAAGACGAAGCGGCCGTTTATGCGCCGTCGGGCGTCTATGATCCCACGGAGCGCCGAGAACACTTCGGGAACGAACTGAACCTCGTCGAGGATCAGCGAGGGTTTCGCACGACTCTCGATCTGGAAGGCGGGATCGTCGCGGAAAAGGGCACGGCTGCGGGGATCCTCGAGGTCCACGTAGGGGAAACCACGGAACGCCATTCGGGCAAGCGTCGTCTTCCCGACCTGTCGGGCACCGAGAAGGAGCACGGCAGGGAATTGCTCCGCGAGGGTGCGTAAACGGATGGTTGCTAGCCGGCTCCACATAGACTTGTATATTGGAAGTCTATCATCCAATATACAAGCTAATTCTCGACTGCTATCGCGGGCTGGCGGAGCTCGTGCTCGTCGCTACGCCGAGCGGGCAACACACCGCCCCGCGCTGCTCGTGACCTCGCTTGCGCTGCTAACGCAACGCAACGCACCTGAACGCCGAATGCCACCGACCATCCTTTCGACAGAGCGAAGGCGCCGATCCAAGAGCTCATCCAGCACTGTTTCGCTGAGCACCGGACCGTCCCCGCCTTGAATTCCACAGCGCATCGTGCAGCTTCGCTCTGCCCGCGTCGCGTCCATTGTCACCCCCCATGACCAATACCTAGACGAGTCTCGTGGACTGTCAAGTCGGCAATGCTCACATACCACTCCGCTAACATTTTGACCAAGACGCTCCACGTTGACCGATTCGTTCGCGAATGGCTGTTTTTAGGGCGGGGCCGAGGCCTCAAGCCGTACCGTTGGCCAACATGAAGTCGATCATCAGGCCTATCTGCGCGCCTAGCATCCCTTTTCCTGAATAGGTCGTGCACCCACGCTCGCGGGCAGCGGCGACCAGTGGCGTGACTTCCGGTTGCAGTACGATATCCGACACCACCGTGTCTTTGGTGATCGCCGTCATCGGGATTGGCAACGGATCGGCGTCTTTCATGCCGAGCGACGTGGTGTTCACCACGAGATCATAAGTCCCGGTCGCTTCGCTGCAGTCGACGGCGAATCCTGGAAATGCCTCGCGCAACTTGGTGGCGAAGATTTCGGCCTTGCTCATCGTGCGGTTGTGTAGCGTGAGACTCTTGGCGCCGTACTTGGCGATGGCGAATACGATACCCGCGGCCGCGCCGCCGGCGCCGGCTAGGAACACGCGCTTACCCTTGACGTCCTGCCCGATATTCCGTAGCCCACCGATAAACCCCTCGCCGTCCAGCATGCTGCCGACCAGGCCGCCGTCGGGCTCGCGGCGGATGACGTTGCAAGCACCGACCTGCTTCACCTCGGCGGTGGCGTCGTCCAGCAGCGGCACGATCGCCTGTTTGTGCGGCATGGTGATGACCGAACCGCGAAAGTTCGGCAGCACGCGCAATCCCGCGACCACTTGGCCTAGGACAGGCGGTCTGACATGCAGCGCGACCATTACGGCCTCCGCGGCCAGGCCGCGTTCGGCTAAACCCACATTCATCATATGCGGCGCTTTTACCTGATCGCAGGGGTCGGCAAGGATGGTGAGCAGGCGCGTGCGACCGGTGATGGCGAGATTTCCTGTGGTCATTGGGCCCTGCCGGCCGCGAGCACGGCCTCACGCACGAAAGGTTCGCGCAGGCGCGGCAGATCCCCGAGGTCGAGCTCTAGACGCGCGACCCTGTCGTGATAGCGCACGCGGCAGCCACGGAAGCCGAGATCCTGCGCGGGAAGATCCATCCGTTTTCGGTACCGCCTTGACGCGGAAGTTCTCGCGTTCGGCGGCAGGTTGTCAAGGCGCATTCCAAGTACGCGCGAGTAGCGGTATGGGTGGCGGCGCTGCGGGGCGGCGGTGGTTCGAGTGGACGAACGATAGCCTAGTGTCCCGAGTCTGTGATTCGTTCAAGAATTCCGGTCCGCGATGGTGCGTTGAGCGTGGCGGGCGACCTTCGTGAGAATTTCGTCAGCGGTCTTGGTCCAGACGAAGGGCTTCGGCTCGTCGTTGGTGGCTTCGAGG
>DATEDZ010000323.1:0-41234 GCA_035281385.1 Polyangiaceae bacterium | reverse complement strand
GGAAGTCGGACCCACCACGCACTACGTGATGGGCGGCATCCGCGTCGACGGCGACAGCCAGATGACCAACGTTCCGGGGCTGTTCGCAGCCGGTGAGGTCGCGGCGGGTCTGCACGGCGCCAATCGCCTGGGCGGCAACTCACTTTCGGACTTGCTGGTGTTCGGGCGCCGCTCCGGTCTGTACGCCGCCAAGTTCTCGAAAGAGAACCGGGCCGGGAATATCGATCCGACTCAGATCGCGACCATGGAGAAGCAGGCGCTCACACCGTTCGAGCGCAGCAGCAAAGAAGGCCCCTACCAGGTGCAAGAAGACCTGCAGGACTCGATGCAGGCCCTGGTCGGCATCGTGCGCAACGAGGGCGAGATGCAGCAAGCGCTGCAGAAGCTCAACGAGCTCAAGCAGCGCGCGGAGAGCGTGAAGGTCGGCGGCAACCGTGAGTACAACCCCGGCTGGCACACCGCGCTGGATCTCGAGAACCTGCTCACGGCGACCGAGGCGGTGGCGCGCTGCGCGATCGAGCGCAAAGAGAGCCGCGGCGGCCATTTCCGCGAGGATTTCCCAGACAAGGACCCCGAGTGCGCGAAGTGGAACTCGATCATCTCGCGCGGCCCCGACGGCCAAATGCAGTACCGCAAAGAACCGATCAAGGACATGCCCGCCGAGCTCAAGCAGGTGATCGAGGAGAACAAGTAATGGCCCAGGCGACGTTCCGCATCTGGCGAGGCGACCGCACCTCCGGCCAGTTTCAAGATTACGTGACCGAGGCCGGCGAGGGCATGGTGGTGCTCGACGCCGTGCACCGCATCCAAGCCGAGCAAGCCAACGACCTGGCGGTGCGCTGGAACTGCAAGGCCGGCAAGTGCGGTTCCTGTTCGGCCGAGATCAACGGCATGCCGCGGCTGATGTGCATGACCCGGCTCGACGAGATCGACTTGACGCAGCCGGTGACGGTGCAGCCCATGCACGCGTTCCCGATGATCAAGGATCTGGTCACCGACGTGAGCTGGAACTTCGAGGTCAAAAAGAAGATCAAGAAGTTCAACCCGCGTCCGCCGGATGCTCCCGACGGCACCTGGCGCATGCAGCAGGCGGACATCGATCGCGTGCAGGAGTTCCGCAAGTGCATCGAGTGCTACCTGTGCCAGAACGTGTGTCACGTGCTGCGCGAGCACGACAAACACGAGGAATTCATAGGCCCCCGTTTCTTCGTGCACGCCGCTGCGCTCGAGATGCACCCGCTCGATACCGAAGATCGCCTGGAAGACCTGAAGCAGGCTCAGGGCATCGGCTACTGCAACATCACGAAATGCTGCACTAAAGTCTGCCCCGAGAGCATCACCATCACCGACAACGCCATCATCCCCCTCAAAGAGCGCGTCGCGGATCGCTTCTACGATCCGGTCAAGAAGCTGTTCCGAGTCTTTAGTGGGTGATTCTTGTTCTCCTCCGTGGTGACAGAAGCGTCTCCCGACCTTCGCGGGTTTAGCCACAGCGGGCGCCCGGCCTCGCCGGGTTTTCCGAGTCTCCTCTCAATCGTGATCGTGATCTGATCCTGCCAAGGTCGGGTAGGGTGGTTCCGGCTTTCGGGGCAGTGGCCCCGAAAGGAGCGCTTGAACGTCATTGGGCGTGTGGACGGAGCGGAGCGGCTGGTATCCTTACGGCGCAATGGCACTCAAGCCGATTCACCGCGACGGCATCCCGCGAGCGTTCGAGAAGGCAGAGCGCTACCGGTTGCTGAACGAGCCTTTCGAGTCGGAGAGCATCTGCCTCGACATCTTGGCCATCGAGCCCAATCACCAGCCGGCCCTGACATGTCTGCTGCTTTCGCTCACCGACCAGTTCAGCCACGGTGCAGGCCAGGCCCTGGAGCGTGCGCGCGGCCTGCTGAGTCGCTTCTCGAGCGACTACGAAAAGGCGTACTACGGCGCCATCATCAGTGAGCGCTTCGCCAAGCGGAAGCTGCGCGACGGCCACCCCGGCGCTCGGGCTCTGGCCTACGGTCACCTGCAAGAGGCCATGGCTCTGTTCCAGCAGGCGGAAAAACTGGCTCCAGCTGGGAACGACGACGCGGTCCTGCGTTACAACGCCTGCGTGCGTATGATCGAGCGCAACGCCTTGACGGCCCCGTCAGCAGACGATCCCGAACAACCCCTGGAATAGCCGAACAAAGCCCGCCAAAGCGCCGGGCGCCTACACTTGCGCCCGGGTCCGCACAACCGCGGCTTATCTAAGCGATCGCACAATGTTTGGCGCTCGCCCGAGCTGGCCTCTAAACTTCTTGGACTGGTGCGCGAAGCTCTCGCGCGCCGCGAGGTAGCCATGCGTCGCTTCTCTCTCAAGTCCTTGCTCGTTCTCGGCCTTGCCGGCTTCAGCGCCATATCGCTCCCCGGCTGCGCCGAGAACGACAGCATGATGTTCATCATCGGCGTGTATGCCCGAAAGGAGGGCTCCTGCACCCCGAAAGCCGACGCGGGCGCGCCGATCTGGGCCGGCGGCGTGATGGATCGGCTCTTCGCCAGCGACTACACCGCGGCCCTGCTGATCGGCAATCAGATCACCGAACGCGGCTCACGCGAACAGCTGCGCACCGAGACCTCGCGCGTTTCGCTCAAGGGGGCGGAGGTCAGCCTCGAAACCCTCAAGGGCGACCCGCTGGTCGACCCATTCTCCTCGACCGCCACCGGCTTCGTCGACGCCGCCGGCGGCACCGACCCCTCGCTCAGCGTCATGTACGCCAGCCTGATTCCACCCTCGGTCGCGCCAGGGCTGCCCGAAGGCACCATCGTGGCCAAGGTGCGCGTCTTCGGCACCACGCTCGGCGGGCAGGACGTGGAGTCCTCGGAGCTGTCGTTCCCTATCCAAATCTGCGACGGCTGTCTGGTTTCGTATCCGGCCGAGGCGCGTGACCTGACTGCGGACGGCACCGAATACGTCTGCAAGGTTGCGGGTGACGACGCCGGGAGCGATAGCACGAACCGCAATGTCGACTTGCCGTGCACGCTGGGCATCGATCTGCCAGCGCCGTGTACGGTTTGCTCGAGCGTCTACGCCGAGTGCCAGAGCCCGGATAACAACTGCTACTACAATCCCGACGCCTGCCCGGTCCCGTGAGCCGTGGTCCGCGCGTAGCGGCCGTGTGCGCCGCCGTGCTAGTCGGCACCCTCGCCTCGTTGGCATCTGCCAAGCCGCGCTGGAGCTCCGGGCTGGAGACGGCCATCTGCGGCACCGGAAGCAGCTTCGGTTTCTCGGAGCTCGGTTGGTGCAATGCTCTGCGCGCCGACCTGCTGCTGCTGCGTGAACGCGGCTCGGATTTCGGCATCGGACCGGCACTCCGGGTGGGCAGCGCGGGCTTCGACGACTTCCGCTTCGACGCGGGCTTGAGCGTACTCTTACCGCTGCTGGAGTCGTTCCCGCTGGTGCTCGAGGCGGGACCGCACCTCCGTAACCTGGATCAGCCCGGCGTCTTCGGCAGCGCTTTTTTCGGACTGCGCAGCTTCAATCACTACGGCCACTACGACATGTCCACCGGCATCGTCGTCATCGCCCAGCGCAGCTTCACGACCGGCACACGCTCCGCGCTGTGGCTCGGCGCCCGCATCGACGGCTACCTCTTCGCACTCCCGTTCGTCCTCGCCTACAACGCGCTTAGGTAGGTCTTGGTTCTCCTCCGTTCCTTGTCCTACGCGTCTTCCGACGTGCGCAACCTGAACCGCGGTAGGAGCCCGGCCTCGCCGGGTTTGTCCCGGGCTCCTCTCAATCGTGATCGTGATCTGATCGTGCCAAGGTCGGGTGAGGTGGTTCCAGCTCGCGCGGTGCGCTCGCTTGCTTCGTCCAGCAACTGTGCGATTTGCACTCTGCGATTCCCGAGCGGACAAAAACGAAAAGCGCCGTGCCGGGGGCACAGCGCCTTGCGTTCGAGTGACGTGAAGATCAGTTCGAGAAGAAGATGGCTTCGATCTCGTTCTTCACTTCTTCTTCGGTCTGCTTGCGAGCGATCGCGATCTCCTTGACGATCAGCGTGCGCGCGGTGTCCAGCATGCGGCGCTCACCGAAGCTGAGTTGCTTGTTCGCCTTCAGGCGATACAGATCGCGCAGCACCTCGGCCACGTCGTAGATCGAGCCCGTCTTGATCTTGTCCATGAAGCCGCGGTAGCGACGGTTCCAGGTCTGGGTGTCGAAACCGATCGTGCGCTCCTTGAGGATGTCGAAGATCTCGCGGATTTCCTGCTCGCTGATCACTTGTCGCAGGCCGACCGCATTGGCGTTCGAAACCGGCACCATGATGCGGCGGTCGGTGTCCAAGATGCGCAGCACGTAGAAGCGCTGGCGCGAACCGGCGATGTCCTTCTCATCGATGCTGACGACTTCCGCGACGCCCTGCGCCGGGTAAACCGCCTTATCGCCGACCTTGAACTCAACTTCCTGGCTTGACTGCATGACGACTCCTTGTGACGCGAGAGCCTTCGTAGACCCTCGCCCGCTTCGTGGTCCTAGCGAGCACCCGAAGCGATGATTTGTTCCGAGCTGAACGAGCTACGTCCCGATGTTCCCTTTTCTCGGCGTAGATGATTGGCACGAGCTGAACGGTCGGGGCATGAACTTCATTCCAACGTCGGGAGACGCGAAACGCGATGAAAACGAGCTTCGCTACCTGGCACCCTGAATTTTGGTCAGGATTCGCCAGGCGCGGCACTGTAGTTGCTGAAGGCGAATGTGTCAAGAATCCCGCCCGAAATTGCAAGTTTTCAGGGAATTTTGGTTAAATGGATTTACAGCCGGCACGGACGCCTGAGAGATGTCCGCCGCGGCCGCCGACCGACGAGCTTTTTTCTCAGCCGCTCAAAGAGTTGATTTCTGACGCTGCCTCTGGGGTTTTGGGCCCCGCCCCCAAACCCGCTGTGCTGATCAGCAAAGCTTGGGCGGGGGTGGGTTTCGAGAGGGTGTCGGGAGCAGGTCCTCGATCAAACCGAAGCGAACCCCACGATCAGAAACCAACATTTCCGGGGCCTTGGCGCGTCTCAGCAGGTCACGCGCGATGACCGCGCCGGCCACGATCACGTCGGCGCGCTTGGGATCCAACCCGGGGAGTTGCTGACGCGCCGCCAATGGCAGCGAAGTCAGCTTCGCACACAGCCCTTCGACCACGCTGAGCGTCAGTACAGCGCCATGCACACGCGCTCCGTCGTAGGGCGTAAGCCCCAGCTCCATGGCTTTGAGCGTGGTCACGGTGCCGGCGACCCCGACCAACGTGGGCCGCCACTGTGAGCGGGCCAGGACAAGCGGAGCTGCCGTCGCAAGCTCGCGCGCAATATCGGCCTCGATCGCCCCAAGCTCGCCCGCAGTCGGAGGATCACTGCTCACGTGGCGTTCGAACAAGCGCACGCTGCCGATATCCAAGCTGACGCGGCTCGCGGGTGCGCTGGCGGAGGACGCGCTGCCCGCGATCAGCTCGGTGCTGCCCCCGCCGATGTCGAACACCAGCAGATCACCGCTGAGCTTCAGGCCCGAGAGCGCGCCGCGAAAGGTGAGCGCGGCTTCTTCATCGCCCGCGATCACGCGCGGGTGTTCGCCCAGAATCTGCCGTGCCTCGTTCAGGAAGGCGTCCCCGCCGGCTGCGTCGCGTAGCGCGCTCGTGCCAACGACGGCGAGGCGCGAGACGCCATGCGTGCGCATGTCAGCGGCGTACCCGCGCAAGCACTCGAGCGTGCGCTGGACGGCGGCCGCTGCGAGCTGTCGCGTCTTGTCGACGCCTTCACCGAGTCGGGTGATGGTGGCGTGCTCGAGGAGCGGCCGCGCTGCGCCGGTCGCCTCGTCGCGCTCCGCGATGAGCAGCAGGACCGAGTTGGTCCCGATGTCGATCGCCGCTACGCGGCTCGCACTCCTGGTGTCGCGAAGCTTCAGCCCCGCTCCTTTGTAACGGTGCTGGGACGCACGCTACTTCGCCAGGCTCTTGAGGTTGAGCATCTCTTCGACATCGGGCTGTACCACCAGCTCGACGCGGCGGTTCTTCATGCGACCGTCGTCGGTGTCGTTCGAAGCCACCGGACCGGTGTCACCAAAGCCAGCCGCGCTCCAATTCGTCGTCGGGAGCCCGGCGCCGCCTTTGTCCTGCGGCGTGGTCAGGAGCACCAGCACGCTGCGCGCCCGCATCGCGGAAAGCCCCCAATTGTCCTTGAAGGGTCCGCCGGCCAGGGGTTTCGAGTCGGTGTAGCCGGCCACCTGAAACTGCCGCTTCGACAGGTCGGCGTCGCCGCGCACGACATCGCCAATCTGTAGCAGGATCTTCTTGCCCTCTTCCTTGAGCACGTCCTTGCCCGAATCGAACAGCACGTCGCCCGGGAGCTGAATCAGCATGCGGTTGTTGCGCACCTCGACCTTCAAACCGAGCTGCGTCAGCTTCTGCAGCTTGCTCGAAAGCAGCTCGAAGCGCTTGCGGATGGCATCGAGCTGTTCGGTGCGCCGCGCATACTCTTCGAGCGCTTTGCGCTGCTCGGCGATGCTAGCGTTGGCGTTTTCGAGATTGATGCCGCGCTCGGTGAGCTGCTTCTTGAGATCCTCGATCTCCTTGACTGCGGCAGCGTGGTTGGCCTGTGCTTTCTCGTGAGCGTCGCGCTGCGCTTTGAGATCAGCCGCGAGCTTCTCGTTCTCGCGCACTTTCTGATCCCATTCCTCTTGCGAGTAGCCGCACGCGGACAGCGACGTCATCAGGATCAAAGACAACGTGCTCAAAAGGGGGAAACGTGAAAGGTGCATGGGTGCTTCTTTAGTGGCTTAGCTCAGGCTCTGGAAGCGCGATCGAAGCTTGGCTAGTCGGCCCAATTTGCGGAGTCCTGATGTCCGCTCGGCGAGCTTCGCCGGCTCCCCGAGCGATGAAGCATATCTAGCTAATTTGGCTCAGGATTTTGCGGCTCCTGGAGGAAAGCGCCCAGCTTCTTGGGGTGAGGGTTTATCTACTGCACAAGTGCGTGGTCCGCATTTTTTGCATATCGGACAGGGCTGTTCTACCGGTTGCCAGAAATCGCAAATGAATTTTTTTCGTTGACACATCACACTAGGTGGCAATATACGTCGTGCAACATACCCTCGGGCTGTCGGCACTCACGCCGGCCCCCGAATGCCTGGGAGGCAAACGAAAATGGCTGCAAAGAAGACCAAGTCCAAGTCCGCTCGTAAACCCGCTGCTAAGAAGGCCCCGAAAGTTGCCAAGAAGAAGGGCAAGCGTAAGGCCAAGCGTCGCGCCAAGAAGGCGTGATGTGCGGGTCCTGAGCGAGGCACCTCATCCTTCGGGGTAGCTGCCTGGCTCGGGCTCGGGTTGCCGGTGGCTCCCGCGAGCGACCTTTGCTCGCCCCTCGAGCCCGGCACCGAGCACGCGGACGAAATCACGCTTTCGTGATCCGTCCGCGTGCTCGGGGACCGAATAGCAGAACCTGTAGCCAGCCTTTTTGCTGAGCCCTACAGGAAGTCCGATGGGTCGATATCGGTTGCCGCGCCAACCCGGAACGCCACGCTGCACGCCAGCCGGGCCGCTTGACACTATCGTCGGCAGCTAGCTCTACTCGCACGCAATGTCGGCTAGTGGCTGGACGATTGAAGCAGCAGCTATTGTGACGACCGGTGTGCTCGTGAGTTGCGCGGCGCCACGACAGCCAGTACTTCAACTGCGCCAGTCGGTGGACGCTGCGCAGGGAAAATCCAACGACGCAGGTGGACTCGTTGGCTTAGAGGACGGACCCGATGCGCGTCGATATGGACCCATCCGATCAATATCCTTGCTCCTCCAAACAAGATCTATTGGCCCCCACACGCATCAAGACTCGATAGCGGTCGAGCGCTACGCGGAAGCGCTCGCAACTGATTGGAAGCGGCTCGGGCTCCGCGTCATGCGGCAGCCGGGGGGCGATGCGACGTTTACAGTTTCGCTCGACTACGAAGCGCAATGGCGGTCCTATCAGGAGTGGCCTAGCGGCGGATTCTTCACGTGTCTGTCCACAGTGAAAGAGCGCGGGACGGTAGTGTACGAAGTGGGGGGGCAGCGCGAAACGTTCGCGTTTGACACGGCCTCGGGAACGGACTCGGGGGTCCGTCCCGGTACGAAGGGCTGCAGCGCGGGAGCTTCCTATCGAGGCCCGCCTCCTCCCAACCCGAACATTGTCGCCTACAGCCAGGATGTTGCCTGGAGGCTCCGCGGATCGCTGGCCCTTGCATTGTTCATGCTGGAGGGGTCCAAGGGGCCGCCAACGGACATCACCGCGCGCCCGTGCGAGGGGATCGGCCCCGACGGCGAGCGCGAGGCTGCTGAGGCGGAAGCATGTCGTCGTGATCGCGCGCTGTATGAGACCGGGCTCAAGCTTGTAGGCGCTTCGAATAGGGTCGTAACGTTCGTCATTCAGCAACTCGGCTCGACCCGGGAAATGAGCGAGATCAGGAACGCAGGAAACTACCTGGATGGTATCGGGGATTGGTCGGAGCGTTGTGCCGCGACGCCCGAGTGCCTGGCGGAGCTCCCGCGTTTGAAGCGCGCGTGCTCGACGATAGGGAGCTATTCCTTGATCGGCATTCTGAAGGGGATCGACAAGCAGGCTGGCGACGAATGTGCCAATGCGGCCGTCCAAATTGCGGAAGAAAAGCAAGCCTTGGTCCGTGTTCAAAAAGCGCTCGTCTCCTCCATGAGCTCGTCCGGCGGAAATTGTCCTCGCATTGAGGACCTGGCCCAAGTGGACCCTACGGCCCGCACGGTTGACACGTGGGGGACGCCGTACACCCTGCAGTGCCCGGGGAAGTACGAGCGCAACGGCGTTGACGTTTCATCCTCCGGACCAGACAAGCAGCCCGGGAACGACGACGACATCAACTCTTGGAACGTTCACTAGCGCGTCGACGCTGCGCCCCGCCTCAATCCCCCAGATAGAGCTTGAGACTCACAGCGGCGGCGCGGCGGTCGAAGGCGACGTCTTTGAGATCGTCGCGCTTGGAGATGTCGTCGAAGAGCTTGGTGAGAAACCCATGGAAAGCCATGCATTCGTCGATGGCGGCTTCGAGGCGCGCCGGGTCCACGAGATCCGTGTCTTCCAGGCCCGAGAGCGCGGCCATGAAGGCGTCGAAGCGCGGGTAGTCGCTCGAGCGCAGCAGCGGGTAGCCCATGGCCCGGAAGTAGGCCAGAAACTCGCGCACGTACTGGAAGTTGTAGAGCGCGGCCCAGCGGTCCTCGGTGGGCGAGTGCTGGGCCTTGCTCGAGAACGCCCGCACGATCTGGGCGAACATCCAGACGTCGCGCCGCAGTCGTTCGCTGTTCTCGCGCCGCGCGGCGTGGTCGTCGAACACGCCGCCTTCTTCCAGCGTCACGCCCAGCGCTTTGCCGAGAAACAGCACCGCGTTTTGCAGCGCCGGGCGCAGGTTGTCGATGCTGCCGTTGACGCGTAGCTTGAGCTCTTTGAGCGTGAGCTCTTCGTCGGGGGCGGGGATATCGTGCTGGAAGGCGCGACGCATCTCGAGCCGCAAACTGCCGGCAATGCCCTCGAGCGCGCTCTTGATGCCGATCAGCCGGTGTCCCGACGCCCGAAGCACCGCGGTACGATCGCGAATTTTCGCTGCCGGGACACTCATCAAGTCGCGCTCGAAGCTTTCCGACAAGAGCTGGCCAGAGCGCTGGCGCAAGTAGTCGCTGAGCGCCCGCGCGTCGGAGCGCAGCACGCTCAAAATCAAGTACGTGCTGCCCACCTGCTCGCGCCGCTTGCCCGGGTCGCTGAGGATGCGACTGAGCAGCGTCAAATAGCGCAGCATGCGAAACAGCGACAGGAACGTCAGCGCCACCAGCCGGTGCGCCTCCGGCCCCGGCACGCTGCGAATCAGGTCCAGGACCTGCGCCGATTTGATGCGATCGAATTCCGGCCGGAACTCGAGCGCGTTGAGCGGGTTGAAGTAGGCGCTGCGGTCAATCTCGCGATACACGCCGGCGAGCGCGGCGTGGAACAGCCGAAACGGCACGCGCGCCGACCGGAGCAGCCCCTCGATCACTTCAGCGCCGGCGGTCAGGCCATGGCGCAGGGTGATCAGGCTCTCCTCGGGCGTGGTTTGCGTCGAGCCGGCGCTGAGCAGCCGGGTGCGCGCGTTGTCCTCGGGCAGCACCGTCTCCAGGTAGCGATGAAACACGAACGCGCGATCGGCCGGGCCGAGCAGCTGCCGGGCCAGCGAGATGGCTCGCGTCAGCCCGTCGTGCAGCGCGGTCATGGCAGCGCGGAAATCCAGGCCCACGATGTTCGTGCGGCGCGGCGGGCCTGGGTGATTGCGCGGATTGGAGAAGCAGGCGGCGGCTTTGAGCAACACCTCGAACTCGAACAGCGCCTCGTCGCGCCCCTCGAGCTCGAGCTCCTGAAGCCACGACTCGCGCTGCGCGCGCTGCTCCCGCTGCAGCGCACGCGTCTCGCTGAGCAGCGTTTGGTACGGATCCTCGGTCGCCGCGACCGGAAACAGACTTCTGCGCGGCGCGATCGAGGTCACTTCAATTCAGGTTGTACGGATAGTTGACGGTGGTGTCCATGCCGCGCGAAGAAGGCGGAAAATTGATGCCCTTGATGGTCTTGATGGCGCATTCCACGACCGCGGGCGCCTTGAGCGTCGAGCGCTCCTGATTGAGCTCGGCCTTCTTCACCTTGCCCTCGGGATCGACGACGAAGTGGATGACCATGTCGCCCTTCAGGTCGGGTAGCTCCTTCTTCGCCTTGTCCATGCAGTCGCGCACCGGCTGGCGATTGTCCTTCACGACCTTGGCAATGACCTCCATCGTGCGCGTCTCGGTCACGCCCTCCTTGCCCGGCGGCACCCTCTCGGACTTGGCGGCCTCCTCACCCGACCAGGCCTCGTCGGCGCCCGCGGGCTCGCCGTCGGCCGCGGCGGCGGGAGCGTCGGCGGCGGGAGCATCGGCAGCCGGCGCGTCGGCGGCCGGCGCATCGGCGGCCGTGGCTGGCGGCGGCGTCTCACCGCCGCAAGCCCAAGACACGAGCGGAATCACGACCAAGGCTAGAGCGCGCTTCATGGCCGGCGACTAAACCACCGCACCACCACCCACGACAAGCCTCCGCGTAACGATGCAATACGCCCGGGATTTCACAGGGAGGAGTTTCCCCGACCAGTGTAGGTTCGTCGTCGAACGGGTCGGGATGTGGGCCGCCCACCCCTGGCTGCAGATTCGCCAGTTGGGGCTTTTCCGTTTCGCACGGCTGCCGTTTGTCGAAACACGTCGCGCCACCCTCGTCTTGGGCGCGGCGGAAAGAGCTCCCTCACCCATGCTGACTTGCTTCCGCAACATCACCCCCGCGGCTTTCGCCACCTTCTGCCTTTTGGCATCCGGTTGCGCGAGCGCCGGTCCTCACCCAAAGTCATCCGCTTCGACTGAAACCACCGACGCCGCTGCTACCCAACCGGCAGCGCCCACCAAGTCGGCGTCGACCGAAGCGACCGAAGCGACCGCCGAAACCGTCAAGCCCGCCGAAACCGCCACACCTGCCGACGAGCCGCGCGATGGCCTGCGCAAGGCCAGCCGCCCGCCGCTCGAGCTGCTGACCGGAAACAACGTGGTCTACGTGCTCAACTTCTCGGGCTCGAAGGTGGGCGAGTCAGCCAAAGAGCGTTGCGAAAACGAGAATGGCCAAGACCCCAGTGCAGCCCGGGAGTGCGTCAACAAGCAGCGTTCCAACCTGGCGGTAGAATCGATACGCTTCGTCAAGGACCCTCACGGCCAGTACTGGTGGGTCACCTACAATCGTTACAAGGGCAACCTGCTCAAGTGGCACAGGATCCAATTCTTGCCCGGCAAGGCGGACGACGATTCGATCACCCTCAACCTGACGGGTAAGGACAAGGGCATCGCCCCCCTGCCGAAGGTGCCCACGTTTCTCAAGGTCGAGCTCCCCAACGACTACAGCATCGTCGTCAGCGATCCCAATCACGGTCCCCTGGTCTTCGACGCCAAAATCGGCCTGATGGATCAAGAGTAAACGTGGGCCTTCGTTGTAGAGTCCCGCCTCATGTGGTCGAGTTGGGCTCTCGGGCTCGGTCCACTGCTGGCACTGGTCGACTGCGCACGCAGCTATCGCGCCGAGAGTCCGGCGGCAGCGAAACCGGCGCGCTTCGAATTTCGCTTCAGCATGCCGCTGCTCGCGTTGTGCGCCTTGCCGCGGGGCCGCCGGGCGAAGTTACGAGCACCCGAGGGCCTTGCGAACGGTGGCGGCCCTTGGCGATCGGAGCCGTGACTTAGCCGCCGGATCCCGCTCGCTGCGGCCAAACGATGGCGTTTCGCGGAGAGGGTTCCGCTACCACAAGGCGGTGATGCCCTCGAAGGAATGAATCGTTTCATCCTTGGTCAAGACTGGGACATCGTTGAGCAGTGCCGTCGCGACGATGACTCGGTCGGCGGGGTCCCGGTGGTCCCACTCGAGCGCTAGACTGCGCAGCCAGACTGTCGCATCGACCGGCAAGAGCTCGACGACCCCGCTCATGCGCACGCGTTTTGCGAACTCCTCAATGTCGATGCCGAGATCGAGCTTTCCGCGCTGGACTTTGATGCCCAGTTCCCAGACGGAGATCGAGCTGGCGAAGCCGCCCCGGCGCTCCATCTGGGCCACCAGATCGCGGGCCCTGCCGGAGAGCTGGTCGGGGTCGAGCGCCCACCACAGCAGCGCGTGCGTATCCAAAACAATCACGTCTCCGCCCACTCTTCGGAGGTCGGTGCGAGGACGTCCTCGCCGTAGACCACGCGGCCGCGAACGTCGGCGAACACCTCGCTGGCCGGCCGCCGCTTGCGGATGGGGACGATGCGGATCACAGGCTCATTGTTGTCGGTGACGACGAGCTCCTCCCCGGTATCCTCGACGCGCCGGAAATACTCGAGCAGCCGCGCCTTGAGCGCGCTCTTTGAAACCGTTTCCATGGCACCACTATGACCCTGGTCATGACCATGGTCAACGTGGAGACGGTCCGAGGCCCCCGGCTGCTCCCCTGAACGGGTCGTCGCTGTCTGCGCCCAGCGCCGGCGTCAGGCTCGTCCCAAGGGCTGCTACGGCCGACGACCTCGTGGTGCCCAAGAAGGCGAGCTGACGTTTCGCATGGACCATCGACCTAGATCCCTGTCCTGGGGGAGGAGGCACGCGCCTCCTCTCCCTCAAGAAGCAAAGCTTCTTGAGCCTCCTCCTCTACGCGGCGGCTCCGCCGATTTCGACAGCTGGTGTTTCACACCAGCCTTCTAGCCGGCTTTCAAGAACGGATCCCATTCTTCGTAGGGAGTGCGGGCGACGAGGAGGATCTGTGTGGCGGTGGACCAGCGCGGGCGATGCGGCAGCCGCAAGAGCGTCATGCCGGCTTCGTTCGGCGTGCGGCGCCCCTTCTTCAGATTGCAGAAGCGGCACGACACCACCAGGTTCTCCCAAGAGTCCTGACCTCCGCGCGAACGCGGCAGCACGTGGTCCACGTTCAGATCGCGCTGGCTGGGGCGCTTGCCGCAGTACTGGCACTGAAACTGATCGCGCAGCATCAAGTTCTTGCGAGTCAGCCGCACGATGGCGCGCGGCGTGCGCTCGTAGCGCAGCAGGTGCAGCACACGCGGTACGCGGATCTCACGGCCGATGATGGGCAGGCCATCGTCGGCAGCGCGCACGGGCAGGTCCAGCCAGCCCTCGAAGTCGTGCGTGTCGCCCTCGTGATCGACCGCGTGGGCTGCGCCGCCGTAGAGCAGGCAGAAGGCGCGCTTGGCGGTGGCGACCGTGACCGGTGCGAAGTGTCGGTTCAGGAGCAGCACGGGCAGACCCAAGACATCGCGTCTTTCCGGTCTGACTGAGGCTTCGGTGCCCGCGGGCTCCACGAAACATCAATCTAGCGCGGTCTCCGGGCTTTGGGGAAAAGCCCTAGACTTTCTCGAAAGATTTGCGGAATTGGTCGCAAGGCTTCGTGCAGCTGGGCCGGCCCCGAAACATTTCGTCGCCTCGACTCCGATCCTGGGTCATTGTCCGGCGCGAAAACGATGCTTGGCCGCTCATCCGTCTCTGGTTCGATCCTGGCGCTGCTTCTCGGAGTCGCAGGCTGCGCTGCAGCTGGACCTGGTGAGTCGGAGTGGGCCCCGCTGGCCAAGAAGTGGTTCGAGCGCGCTGAGGCGAGCTTCCGCGCTGGCGATATCGAGGACGCCGACTCGGCCGTCGAGAACGCGCTACACGCGGATCGGCAGCGGCCCGCCATTCGTTTGCTCGCGTCGCGCATCGCGCTGGCCCGGCTCGAGTACCCGAAGGTCATCACGCTACTCAAAGGCCTGGAGGGCACCGAAGCCAGCTCGATCCGCGGTCGCGCGCTATGGTACTCGGGTGAGGTCGAGCAGGCCGCCGACGAGCTCGAACGCCTAGTCGCCGATCCGGAGGTGCGCGATCAGTGGGCCACCGACATTGCGAAGCTGTCGCGACGTGGCATCGGACGCAAACCGTTCACGATGAGCGGCGGCATGGTGGCCGTGACCGAAATGCCTCGCGCCGGAACCGCGGCGCTGATCGTACCGGTCGAGATCTCGGGCGAGCCAGCGCTGGGCCTGATCGCCACGGGCACGGCGGAGGTGGTGCTGGACGCCGCGCGCGGTGGTGAGCCGACCTGGGTGTCGTTGCGTTTCGGCGACAAGATCGAGGTACGCGACGTGCCCGCGCTGTCGAAGGACTTGTCGGGCGTCTCGCGCCAGGTAAATGCTCCGATTCGAGCGCTGCTCGGCGTGAATCTGCTGCGGCACCTGCATCCGACCTTCGATTTCATGGGCGGGCAGTTCGTGGTGCGGAGCTTCGAAGCGCCCCCACCGCCCGAGGCCACGGCCGTCAAGCTCAACTACGTGCGCGGCGGAGGCATGGTGCTGCGCGGCGCCGTCGGCTCTACGGCCTCGCAAGTGCCAGCATCGCTGCTGGTCGACACTTCGATTCCGTTTCCGGTCGCGCTCGACGACGGCGGTTGGAGGAAAGCCGGCGTGCCGCTGTCCAGCCTGCGCGCCGTCCCGAACCAGGGCTCGCTCAAGCAGGGCGTGCTGCCGCTGCTGCGCCTGGGCGCGTTCGACGTGCCGAGCGTGCCGGGCCTCGCCGGTAACGACCCGATCAAGGAGCGTGAGGACGGCCTGGGCATCGAGCTCGACGGGCTGGTCGGCTCGGGGCTGTTCACCAGCTTCCGGGTCACGCTGGTCGACGGCGGCCGCACGATGTGGCTCGAGGATCTACCGGCCGAGGCGCTCAATCAGAAGCCGATCGATTGGACCGCCAACGAGCCGCCGGTCGACGAGAGCCACTACGAGGAGCTCGACCGTGAAGAGGCTGCTGAGAAGAGCAAGGCGGCGGGCAAACCCGGACAGGCGGCCAAGCCGGGTGCGGCGCCCAAAGCGCCGCCGCCCGGAGCGAAGAAGCCATGAGCGAAACGCAGCTCGCGATCTACGCCGGCAGCTTCGACCCGCCGACGTTCGGTCACCTGGATCTGGTCGAGCGCGCCTCCAAGCTTTTCCCGCAGGTGATCGTGGCCATCGGTATCAATCGCACGCGCGCGGCCCTGTTCACGGTGGAGCAGCGGCTGCAGCTCATGCGTCAGATCAGCCAGCCTTATGTCAATGTGCAGGTCGAGTCGTTCGAGGGCTTGCTGGTGGACTACGGCAAGCGCGTGGGCGCGCGCGTGGTCGTGCGCGGGCTGCGCGCCGGGACCGACTTCGAATACGAGCTGCAGATCGCGCACGCCAACGCTGATCTACGTCCTGAAATCGACACGGTATTCTTGCCGACGCGCACCAACTACGGCTTCATCAGCGCGTCTTTGGTGCGTGAAATCGCCAGCCACGGTGGCGACGTGAGCCGCTACGCGCCGGAGGCCGTGTGTGCGGCCTTGCGCGCCAAGTTCGGCAAGTAGTGTCGGCGCGGGCGGCCCTTAACATCATTGCTCGAGGTCAAGATCAATCCGGATCGACGTAGTCGACCTCGACGCCGCGGGGAGTTCGGAAGCGGGTGATGCCGCGCTCGTCATCACCAGGCGCGACCACGTAGCTCGGACCGTGCGGAACTTTGCCGAAGCCACCTGGCGTGTCGACGATCAGCTTGGGTAGGGCGATCCCCGACAAGCGTCCCTGCAGCTGTTCCATGATCTCGACACCGCGGCAGAGCGGTGTGCGCAGGTGTGAGGAGCCGCGCACCGGGTCCATCTGGAGTAGGTAGTAAGGTCTCACGCGCTCGCGCACCAGGCCGCGAAACAGGGCCTTGAGCGTTTCCGCGTCATCATTGATGCCGCGCAGCAGCACCGTCTGATTCATCACCGGAAAGCCGGCGTCGGCCAGCTTGCGGCAGGCCGCGCGTGACGGCTCGGTCAGTTCCTTCGGGTGATTGAAGTGCGTCATCACCCAGAGCGGATGAAACGGTTCGAGCGCGTCGAGCAACTCGGCAGCGATGCGCTGAGGCAGCACGACCGGCACGCGCGTCGCAAGGCGGATCGTTTCGAGACTCGGGATCTGGCGCAGCTCGGCCAAGAGCGCGCTGAGGCGCGCCGTCGACATTGCCAAAGGATCGCCGCCGCTCACGATCAGGTCGCGCACTTCCGGATGGGCGCGCAAGTACTGAAAGGCCGGCTGCAGGCGTTCGAGCGAGCGCGGACCACCACCACTACCGACCAGACGACTGCGCGTGCAGAAGCGACAATAAACCGCGCAGCGATCGGTCGCGAGCAAGAGCGCGCGGTCCGGGTAGCGTTGTATCAGCTCCGGTGCGACTTCGTGCGCCTCTTCACCCAGCGGGTCGCGCATGTCCCCGCGCGCTTCCCTGGCTTCGGCAGCGTGCGGCACGATCTGCCGGCGGATCGGACACTTCGGATCGCGCCGGTCGGCGAGGCTTGCGTAGTAAGGCGTCACGGAGATCGGAAAGCCCTGGGCCTCGGCGCGGCGCGCGCCCTCACGCTCCGATTCGGTGAGCTCGAAGTAGCCTTCGAGATCCGCAAGCGTCCGCAGCGCTCCGCGTAGCTCCGCCTGCCAGGCGGGCTCGAGGCTCGGCACGACCGGTAGTTGAGTCACGGCGCCGGCGCCGCCTTGGTGGAGGGCGTCGGCAGCGGGATTTTGGCCAGCTGCGCCTCGTCGATCGTCACCGGGTACTTTTTCTTCAGCTCCGCCTCGAGCTCGGCTTCCCGTGCGCGGACCTGCTCCTGAACGAGCGCCACCCGGATCGAGCGCTCGGCATCGGCGAAAGTGCGATCGCGAGCGTCGGTCTTTCCGGTCATGCGAATGACGTGGAAGCTGCCGCCGGCCGCGACGGGCCGAGCCAGCACGTCACCCAGCTTGTCGATCTCGAAGACCGCGGCGCGCAGGGCTTCCGGGACATTGGGATTCTGTCCGCGTGGGTGGCCGGGCGGCCCCACGATACCGAGGTCGCCGGCCAGCTCCGGCGGGACACCCGCGCTCGGCTTGCTCTTGGGATCGCGCGACTTCTCCGCGACCAACTTACCCCACTCGGCCGGCGTGGCGGGCAGCGCCTTCTCGAGCACCGCCTTGGCCTCCGCCTCAGTGCCGAGCGCGATGTGCGCGACGCGGCGGCGCTCCGGCTCGCGAAAGTCATCGCGGTGCTGATCGTAGTACTTGCGCGCGTCCGCCTCGGAAATATCGGCGGGCGCAGGCGCCGCCGCGCGCACTTCGGCGAGCAGCTCGTCGCGCAGCATCTGACGCACACGCTCCTGTGTTTCCGGCTGTTTGTCCAGCCCGCGACGGCGCGCCTCCTCGGCGAGTAGCTCGAGATCGATCAGCTCTTCGAGCAGTTGCTTGCGGCGATCGGCTGATTGGTAACGCAGGCGCTCGAACGAATCCATGCGCTCGAGCGTCGCCGCGTAGTCACCGAGCGTGATCTCGCGATCGCCCACCTTGGCCAGCACTCGCTGCGCCAGCTCCGGCGTAATGCCGGTCGGCCGGGCACTCGCCGAAGCGCTGGGCACGCCGCCACCCCCTTGCGCCTTTTTTCCGCAGCCGAGCGCACACGCCAGTAGCAGGACGGCCGCTGAGTGCCATGCGAAGGTGGGGCTAGGAGGCTGGTGTGAAACACCAGCTGTCGAAATCGGCGGAGCCGCCGCGTAGAGGGGAGGCTCAAGAAGCGTTTGCTTCTTGAGGGGAGGCGGCGCGTGCCTCCTCCCTGAGAACCAGAAACCTAGGAGGCTGGGTTTGAAAAACACCAGCCTCCTGGTGCCCCACCGACAAACGCGACGAGCGAGCATGCTCGCCGGAATTACTACGCTCTCCTGGCCCGCGCCAGAAGCGGTTGCGTCATGCGGAAACCGGGGCTACGTGTGCGCCTCGTGGAATCGAGCACGCCCCCCATTGTTGCGCCCCCCGCCAGCAGCGCCACCAACCTGCGCTACAAGCGCGTGATCCTCAAGCTGTCCGGCGAGGCGCTGAGCGGTAAGGAGGGCGGCTCCGGCATCGACACGACGATGCTGAAAGAGACGGCCATGGAGCTGGCGGAGGTGCACGCGACGGGGGTACAGCTCGGGCTGGTGGTGGGCGGCGGTAATATCTTCCGCGGGCTGCGCGGCGCCAGTGAAGGAATGGATCGCGCGCAGAGCGACTACATGGGCATGCTGGCCACGGTCATCAACTCGCTGGCCCTGCAGGACGCGCTGGAGCGCTCGGGCGTACCGACGCGCGTCATGACTGCGATCGAGATCAAGCAGCTCGCCGAGCCCTACATCCGCCGTCGCGCCATGCGCCACATGGATCGCGGCTGTGCGGTGATCTTCGCCGCCGGCACCGGCAATCCTTATTTCTCGACCGACACCGCCGCCGCGCTGCGCGCCATGGAGGTACGCGCGGATGCGCTGCTCAAGGCGACCAAAGTCGACGGCATCTACGATCGCGACCCGCGCCGCCACCCCGACGCCAAGATGCTCGAGCGTGTGAGCTACGATCGCTTCCTGGCGGATCATCTAGGCGTGATGGATTCGACCGCGGTTGCACTGTGCCGCGAGCACAGCCTGGCGATTCGCGTCTTCAAAATGGCGCGCGGCAACATCCGCCGCGTGTGCCTGGGTGAGCCCGGCGGCACCACGGTCTCGACTTAACCGCCGGGTCCAACCAACCCCGGCAAACTGGGATCGCCACCCTAGGATCGGTGGTCAGCAGTTGCAGCTCGACCGGGCGTGCCTTCCGGCCAGCGCCTCGCCGTACTCGAAACCCGCGTGCGCCCGGGCGAACGGAAACGGAACCCGCTGGCAGACAGCGCAACAGCGGCTCTCGGCCGCGCGGACAAGTTCGGCATTTCGGCCGAACGGGGGGGATCGGCGTAGCGAGGTGCCTGTCGTCTAGATTCCAGTTGACCACATTTTACTTCGAACTAAATTATCTATTTGTCTAATTTAGTAGAACGTCGCCAGACGGGTCCTGTCCGCGAGGATCTGGTGCGAAAGATGGTGTTCCTCGTCGGACCTCGCCAGTGCGGCAAGACCACCATCGCCCGCGCGTTGATGGCGGAGACGACCAGCGCCTACTACAACTGGGACGTCGAGCAGCATCGTCGAGCCGTGCGGAGCGGCGATCTGGATCCCGACGCTCGGCTTTGGGTCTTCGACGAGCTTCACAAGTATCGGCAGTGGAGGAACTGGCTCAAAGGGCAGTTCGATCTGCACGGCGGGAGCAAGGGCATCCTCGTGACCGGCAGCGCGAGGCTGGACGTCTACCATCGAGGCGGCGACTCGTTGCAGGGACGATTCTTCGTCCACCGGCTGCACCCTCTGACGCTGGCCGAGGTAGACGGCAAGGTAGGTGGTCGCCCTCTTGACACGCTTGACGGAATCCCCGAGGCGCCCACGCCCCCGTCCGCGGCCGCGCACGAAGCGTTGGCCACGCTGTATCGCCTGGGAGGGTTCCCGGAGCCCTTTCTTTCCGGCTCGGATCGCGTCGCCACGCGCTGGCGCCGGGCCTACGGGAGCACGCTGGTCCGGCAAGACGTCCGCGATCTCGAGACGGTGCGCGATCTCGACAAGATCGAGCTGCTGTTCGAGCGCCTGCCGGTCTGCGTGGGCTCGCCGCTATCGATCGCGTCTCTGCGCGAGGATCTGGAGGTGGCATTCGAAACGGCGCGCAACTGGGTGTCGATCCTCGAGCGCACGTATGCAGTGTTCCGCGTGGCGCCCTTCGGGCCCGTCCGGATCAAGGCCGTCAAGAAGGAGCAGAAGCTCTATTTCTGGGATTGGGCGCGGGTCACCGAACCGGGCGCCCGATTCGAGAATCTATTGGCGGTTCACTTGCTCCGCCTGTGCCACTGGGCGGACGATGTGCTCGGCGAAGATCTGGAGCTGAGATACTTTCGCGACGTCGTCGGACACGAGGTCGACTTCATCCTCCTGCGAAAGAAGAAGCCGTGGCTGGCGGTGGAGGCGAAGTCCAGCGACCGGCCCGTCGGGTCTGGGCTGCGCTACCTGCTGGAACGGGCTCGCTTCCCGCACGCGATTCAAGTCGCGATGAGCGGCACCGCTGACATCACGTCGCCGCCCATCAACGGCTGTCGGGTCAGGTCGATGCCGGCGGCGCGGTTCCTGTCGCAGCTCGCATAGGCCGCGCTCAGCGCTTCTCGCACGTATCTGTATCGTCGATGTCGTCCGGGAGCGGAAGGGCTGGGGCGCGCCGCATCGGCTCTTCCATCGCCAGACGAGCTGAATGCCTGCCGATGCCAGCGCAGGATGGTATCGGGCTTCCGTGACCAAACCGACGGCCGGCACCGCCGGCCGAGCGGCTTCGCGAACGAACGCGATCGCTCGCTTCAGCGCACGACCAAGCTCCATCCCCACGTGATTGGCTACGGCGTCAGCAACGGAGGCGTCGAGAACAGCTTGCGGAGCCAACCTCATCACATCTCCGGGCCATTTCTACGCATCAACGGTGCCACAGACCCGCAAGCGTTTGCCTCCTGGTTTGCGCCCTGGTCAATGCTCTGGAATGATTCAAGGCGTGACGCGCTCGGTTTGGGTTCATGTGTTGGCTTTGGGTTGGCTCGGCTTCAGCTTCGCCACAGCCTGCGGTGGCCGCGACGAGAGCTCGCAGAGCACG
Organism: Polyangiaceae bacterium; assembly: GCA_035281385.1. Classification (GTDB taxonomy): domain Bacteria; phylum Myxococcota_A; class Polyangia; order Polyangiales; family Polyangiaceae; genus PMG-095. The sequence continues at coordinate 20,175 of DATEDZ010000323.1, read as the reverse complement.
CAGCCTGACGGCTCCGCAGGCGACGCGGGGTCGAGCTCGGGATCATCGGCAGCAGGCTCGAGCTCCGGCGGTTCTGTTGACGTCGCCAATAGCACGGCGGGTGGCGGCGCTGAGTCGACCAGTGCCGGTCAACCCGGTGCGGGTGGCATCGGCACCGGCACCGCGAGCACGGGCGGCGCCGCCGACGCAGGCGCCAGCGGAGCGCTGGGCAGCGGAGCGGCCGGCGGCGAGCCAGACAGCTCGGTGAAACCGAGCATGGGCTGCATGAAGCCCGCGAATCAAGCGCTCGATCAGTGGGTGCGTTACACGGTCGCGGTCCAAGCGATCGAGCGCGAGTACTTCGTGCGGCTGCCACCAACCTACGACCCGGCGAAGCCGTATCGGTTGATGTTTGCGTTTCCCGGCTGCGGTGGCAAGGGCGACAGCGCCTTACCGCTGTTCAACGCGCCGGGGGCCGACGCCATTGTCGTCGGGGGGAGCCCCAGCCCAGACGAAAGATGCTTCGTCTACACAGCGGACTCCAAGGACGTGGCGTTCTTCGACGAGATGCTGACGCTGCTCGAAGCCAACTTCTGCGTCGATCAGCAGCGCATTTTCGCGTCGGGGTTTAGCAGCGGCGCGTGGTTCACCAACGTGCTCGGCTGTCAGCGCTCGAACGTTCTGCGCGCGCAGGGCACCATCTCCGGCGAATGGCCCCGGGTCGACCCCACCATCTGCTCGCCGCAGAGCATCGCCGGCATCCTGATCCAGGATCACTCGGAAAGGGACTTTCCGAGCCGCAGGATGGAGCTCGATCGCTTGCTCACGCTCAACGGCTGCAGCGCGAAGACCAGGCCGGTCCTGCCCGAGCCGTGCGTCGAATACGTGGGCTGCAAGAGCGGCTACCCCGTGGTTTGGTGCCAAACGCAGGGCCAAGGCCACTCGCGGCAAGACGCCTTATCGGTACCGGCGCTCTACAACTTCTTTGCGCAGTTCTGAGGGTTTCCGGGGCGCGAGCTCAAGGCCGCAATATCCCTGCCCCCGCCTCGACCGACATGCCCGAGCTGACCCGTCGTGACTTCGCCAGAGCCATCCCCGCCAGTGTTCGCCGACGCCTGATGCAGGGCCGATTCGAATCCGGGGACGATATCGCCGCCCTCAGGCGCTTCGTCGGCCTGACCCAGGCGCGTTTCGCCCGTGCCATGGGGATCAGCGTCCACACCCTCAGGAACTGGGAGCAGGACCGCCGCTCACCCGAGGGACCAGCGCTCGCCCTGCTGCGCATCGCCGCACGACACCCGCGCATTCTTCGTGAGAATCTGAGACGCGCCGCCTGATCGGTCCGGCGACGTCGAGCGCGTAGTCCAACAAGCGCTTGCAGCTGGTGCCCACCGAGGCCTTGTCGCATCCCGGCTCAGATGCGAGCTTCGCACGCAAGGGCGGAGGTCTTGCTGAGCAAGACCCTGCGCCGAAACCTCTGCGTGGTGGGCGCAGCTGAAGCGCGATATGTTAGCCGAACTGGCAAAGCTGTTTGGGCGAGACGGTGGATCGCTCCTGGTGTGGCCTTGCGGCTGTCGATACACGTGTATATACTTTTTCTATGGCTGAGCGTGCGAAGCTATTCAAGAATGGCGGGAGCCAAGCGGTTCGCTTGCCAAAGGATTGCCGTTTCCCCGAGGACCATCGCGAGGTTCTTGTTCGGAGGGTAGGCCAACGCGTGGTTCTCGAGCCGGTGGACAGTTGGCCTGAGGCATTCCTGGCCTGCATCGGCGCCTGGCGGGGCGAGATCCCTCGTCTCAACGCCGAGTCGATCCGCGCCGTCAAAGATCCCTTCGCATGAGCGAGCGCAGGTTCATGCTCGACACCGACTCTGTCAGCTTCATCCTACGTGGTGAGGGCGCGGTCGGTACCCGCCTTACGACGCACGCTCCTTCGGAAGTCTGTCTCAGCGCTATGTCGCTGTCAGAACTGCGCTTCGGCGCTGACAAGCGGCGCGCCAAGCGCCTTCACAAGCTCATCGATACTTTCGTTGCGACCATCGAGGTGGTGTGTTTCGACGCTGCAGCTGCCACGATGTTTGGCCGTGTCTGTGCCGCTCTTCGTTCCAAGGGCACGCCCATCGGAATACTCGACACCCTAGTCGCAGCGCACGCCATGTCCCTGAATCTGACCCTCGTCACCAACAACACCAAGCACTTCAAGCAGGTGCACGGGCTCAAGACTCAGAACTGGTTCCAAGAGACCCGCTAAGGCGACGACCGAGATGCGCCGCACGCCCCGGGCTCGCACACACAGCTTTGTCGCCGAGCCAGCGCTTGACTTCTTCGAAGAGGTGGGTTGGGCGGCGCTAAGGCCATCGATCGGTCAACCTGAGTAGCTTCATTCACTGAGCAACCTCTCTTGACCGAAGTAGCTACTGGGGCTACTTTGAGGTCATGCACGTCGGAACGAAGGAGCTGAAGAATCGACTGAGCCACTATCTGCGCAAGGTGAAAGGTGGCGAGGTGATCCGTGTGACCGATCGAGGTGAGGTCATCGCCGAAATTCGAGCCGCCCTTCCGGTCGCGACCGATGAGCACGAGATCCTTACTCAGCTCGAGGCCGACGGCATGGTGACCACTGGGCGCGCGCGATTCGCGACGTTTCGGAGTGTCCGTTTGCGCAAGGGGCTGCGAGCTTCGCGCGCGATCCTCGAGGATCGCGGGTGATCCACTACCTGGACACCAGCGCCCTGGTGAAGCGCTACGTGGACGAGCCCGGCTCGGCCTCGGTTCGCCCCCTGTTCCGCGCCAGAAGCGTCGCCACGGCCCGCGTCGCATACGCGGAGATCGCCGCAACCGTAGCGCGGCTCCATCGTCAGCAGGCACTCGACGAGTCCGCGCGCGACTCGATCTACGCCCGGCTCGACGCCGACTTCACAGCGCTGACCGTGGTCGAGATTCGCGTTCCGCTCATGCGCCGCGTTCCCGAGCTCGTCGCCCGTCGCCCGCTGCGTGGCTATGACGCGGTCCACTTGGTCGCTGCCCTGGCGCTGCGTGATCGAGGGGTGGCAGTAACCTTCTGGGCCGCGGACGCCGTCTTGGTCGACGCGGCGCGCGCCGAGGGACTGCGGACGACGCTTCTGAGCTAACCATCGGCGCCTAGGCAAAACGATGGGGGGCACCGGCGCTCGACCCCAGCTCTTGGCTCGGGCGGGAAGCGCTCGGTTAAGGCCCACGGAGGCGGCAGCCCGGAACGTTCGAGGTGTTGCTGCTCGATGCCGAATACGCACGGGGCATCAAGCGGGCGGAGTCGCGACGAGTTAGGAGTGCGGGTATAGCGACACCGTCGCCCAAGAAGGAATGGCAATGAAGAGCAAGCACCTGCATTTGGCCGAGGATTTCGCGGTCACCGGAATCATGCTGCGCACGTCGCCCGAGCGTGCCGCCGTGGACATTCCCCAGTTCTGGGCTCGATTCATGGGCGAAGACGTCCCGGCGAAGGTCCAAGCGGAAAGCGACGGTTGGATCTACGCGGTGTACTGCGACTACGAAACGGACCATCGCGGGCCCTATGCGATGGTGCTCGGGGTCGCGAGCGCGGCGGGAGCCGCGATTCCGGTGGGCATGAGGCGCGTGCGGGTGCCGTTCGGCGAGTATGCCTCGTTTGCGGTTCAGGGCGACCCGGCCAAGGTCGTGTGGCAAGCCTGGATGCACGTGAACACCGACTGGGAGGGTCGCACGCGACGCCGCTACATTGCTGACTACGAACGCTACGCGACGGCGACCATGACGCCGACGACCGTCGAAGCGCTCCATCCCTGGAAATCACGACCATTGGCCCGGACGGCGCGCTACAGGGCCCACCGACCTCGTCATGTTCGGGCGCCCAAGCACGCCCAGTAGGTATCCCGGAGGGTGTCCCACCTTGACCACCGTGGGCGGCCTGGCCGGTGGCGCCTCCGTAGTGCTCATCCGTGTCGATAGCGACGCCGACGTTCGCCCCAAGGGCTCGCATCGGCTCTTTGCGCGCGCCAGCTTCCGTTCGCAGCTGAAGGCGGCGCTAAAGCTTCTTCCCACGCCTCCAACTGAGCGAGAGGTGCGCGTCCTGCTGGTCCACCATTCTCCTTCGTGTGGCACGTTTCACCTTGGAATGAGTGGGCGCATGCGCAAAGAGCTCGAGGATTTCCTAGTCCAGACCGACACCCGCGTCGTCTTGACCGGGCACGTTCACGAGCCGCAGACCAGGCCACGACTACCAGCAGGAACTCGATATCTCGAGGCGCGGTGTGGCACTACGACTCAGCTAGACGTCATCCCGCAGGGGTGGAAGGTGCGCAATCCCCCGCCCCCGTCGAACACGCTCTTGGTCCATCGCCTCACCGAACGCACTCCCGGCGGAGCAATGGATTGGGGCGTCGAAACCTATGTGCGCGGGAGATCAGGGTTCGTTCCCGTCCCCAAGCATGCTGTCGATAGCAGCGGTGGGTCGTATTCTGGAATCAGTTCCAGCTGGCGAGCTGCTTTCCAGATTCGTTGCAGAGGGCGGCACGGGAAGCCGGCTACCTGACAAGTTTTTGCTCCGTTCTCCGACCAACCGACTCTCAGCCCGCAACCATGGTCGTCGCCATACTCGGGGCTGCGCCTGGTCAGTCAGATGCCCCGCGGCGCGCAATGTCGACGATCCGTGCAACCCCTGTGCGCGCGACGGGAGCAACCGTGAACTATTCGCCCGTCATGATGGTCCTAAGCCCGCGCTGAGCGAACGATCCACCCCAGGTAGGGTCAATCGCTCTCCGCTGCGTGGCAGCGGCACGAGCGGCAGCGGAGTCTTCCGTTGTCGCTCGTGGCGGGCACTCGATTGCTTGCAGGACTCCGAACAGAACCGCCCTCGCGCCCCCGGCTCCCCAATTCCCGCACCGCTCGCGCCGTAGGCGAACGGGGACAGCGGCCCGCCTGCAGGCTCGACGGCCATCAACTCCACCAGGTATAAGCGGGTCGTGGATCCTCGGCTGAACTTCGTCACCCTCGTCGTCGCTGACCTCGGCCGCGCGCGGCGCTTCTACCTCGACGGTCTCGGCTGGACCGCCGCGCTCGACGTTGACGGCGAGGTCGTGATGTTTCACGTCGGCGAAAAGCTGGTGCTCTCGCTGTGGGCGGAATCGGAGGCGCGCGCCGAGATCGGCGAGGTCGCCCGCGGCGGCACGCTCCCTTTCACCCTCGCCCACAACGTCGCTTCACTCGAGGAGGTCGACGCTGTGCTGGAGACGGCCCGGCGTGCTGGCGCGACCGTGCACGACGCCGCGCAGCGCGACTGGGGCGGCTACAGTGGGTACTTCGCAGATCCCGACGGCTTTCGGTGGGAGGTAGCCTATAATCCCCATCCAATCGGCGGAGTGACGCTGCCGTAGACGTGGCCGCGCTCAGTGCAGGTCGGTAGCACGATGCGGTGCGGATCGTCGGGCGACTTCGGCTGAAGAGTCTCGAGCTCCATCGCCACGCCAAGGTCGAGCACCGGCACCTGACCGGGGACTTCGACCCGCGACGGGCCCCACACGGCGGAAGCCGCTTCTCCGGGTCCTCGGCCATCGCCGAACGTCTAGCGACCCCCAAATCTTCCGTCCCGCCGAATATCCACGCCTGGGGGCTGCCGCGGCCGTGAATCCAGGTAAGCTCCCCGCGCTATGTGGCAGTCGCTCCCCGAGTTCGGTACCGGCGTGATCTACGCCATCCTGGTGGCGGCCGCATACACCTTCGCGGTCTCGCTGGCCGCGGGGCGCGGCAGGCCCCGTCTGCTCACCGCCGCGCGTTTCGGCGCCTACGCGACCAGCGCGCTCGTGCTGTTCGGCGTGATCCTGCTGGCCTATGCGTTTCTATCCCACGACTTTCGGATTCGCTACGTGTCGCGCTACAGCGACCGTTCGATGAGCACGACGTACCTACTCACGTCGCTGTGGGGCGGGCAGGACGGCTCGCTGCTTTGGTGGTCCCTGCTACTGTCGATCTACACCACGACCGCGGTGGCCTGGCTCAAAGGTCGCTATCGGGAACTGCAGCCGTTCATCATCGCCACGCTGATGGTGATCATCGGGTTCTTTGCGGTGCTCATGCTGTTCAGTGCCAACCCGTTCGAGACCAACATCGCCGGCGCCCGGCCCGACGGTGAAGGCCTGAATCCGCTGCTGCAGAACTACTGGATGATCATCCACCCGCCGGCGCTCTACCTCGGCTTCGTCGGCTGCTCGATACCCTTCGCGTTCTGCATCGCGGCGCTGGTCACGGGGCGGCTCGACAACGAGTGGATCGTCGCAACGCGCAAGTGGATGCTGTTCGCGTTCTTGTGGTTGTCGGTCGGCAACGTGCTGGGCATGCGCTGGGCCTACGAGGAGCTCGGCTGGGGCGGCTACTGGGCCTGGGATCCCGTGGAAAATGCCGCTTGTCTGCCGTGGTTCACGGCCGCGGCCTACGTGCACTCCACGATGATTCAGGAGCGCCGCAACATGCTCAAGGTGTGGAACGTCTTCCTGATCTGCCTGACGTTCTTCCTGACCATCTTCGGCACCTTCCTGACCCGTTCCGGCATCATTGCCAGTGTCCACAGCTTCGCGCAGAGCGACATCGGCATCTATTTCCTGTACTTCATGGGGCTGATCGTTGGGACCGCGGCCGGGCTCACCATCTGGCGCCTGCCGTTGCTCAAGAGCAAGGGCGAGATCGAGGCGGTGGCCAGCCGGGAGGCGATGTTCGTGGTGAACAACTGGGCGCTAGTGGGCGCCATGACCTTCATCCTGGTCACCACCATGTTCCCCAAGCTGTCCGAGCTGTGGAACGAGACGATGACGCTCGGCCCACCCTTCTTCAATCACTTCCTGGCGCCGATTGGCGTCACCATCTTCATGCTGATGGGGCTGGCGCCACTGTTCGGCTGGCGCAAGACGAGCGAGGGCTCGCTCAAGCAAGCGTTCAAGTGGCCACTGGTCGCTTTGGTCAGCGGCTACGCGCTGCACCTGCTGCTGGGCAAAGGTCTCGGTTTTCCGGCGATCGTGCCGCGCGACCGGGTGTACGAAGGCGTTTTGGGCACGATTCAGCAGCAATTCGCGACCTTCACGCCGGGTCTGGTCGTGGCGCTCGCCTGCTTCAACGTCGCGGTGATCGTGCAGGAATTCCAGCGCGGCGTGAGCGCGCGGCGCCGCGCGGCCGACAAACGCGGTGAGTCCGAAGGCGTGCTGCTCGCGCTCTTGAACCTGATCGCCAAGAACCGACGTCGCTACGGCGGCTACATCGTTCACCTCGGCATCGTGGGCATGTTCATCGGCTTCGTGGGCGCGGCCTGGAACCTCGAGACCGAGGTTTCGATGAAGCCCGGCGACACGCATCAGATCGGCAATTTCAACATCACCTACCTGGGCACGCGCATGTGCCCCGGCAACCCGAAGTGCAGCCCGGAAGAACAAGCAGACTTGAACAAACGCATGCTGCTAGCCGACTTCGAGGTCAAACAGGGGAGCAAGTCGCTCGGCCTGATCCACCCCGCCAAGTTCTTCTTCGCCAAGAGCCCGGACGGACCCACCACCGAGGTCAGCCTACTCCAGGGCTTGCGCCAAGACCTTTACACAGTGATCGGGACCGTCGATCCGCAGAGCAAGCGCGGGACATTCCGGTTCCACGTCAATCCTCTGGTGGTTTGGATCTGGCTGGGCGGCATGGTGCTGGTGCTGGGCGCCAGCGTCTCGCTCTGGCCGGAGCTGGCTTTCGGTGAGCTCGGCGCCTGGGCCTACGTGCGCGCGGGCGCGGGCGTGGCCGCCGGTGCGGCTTTCTCGCTCTGGCTCGCCATGTCGCCCAGCTATGCCTACGCCAGCGTCCGTCCGCAGGCACAAGCGCCGCCCCGGTCACCGGCCAGTCTGGAGATACCGCTCGAGCGCGCCCTGCCGCCTCTGAGCGCAGCTCTGCTCGGTTTGGGTGTGGGTGGGGTATTCGCCGCTCGGCGCAGGCGCCCCGATGGTGTTAGACCCAGCGAGCCGCGTGTCTGACGAAGACGACAAGGACGAGGACGAAACAGCCCAGCCTGCCCGCCCGGCACCTGAGGCCCGCGGCGCTGCGCCCTCGCCGCCCGGGCCACTGCTGACGTCCGAGCTGGCACGCCAGCTGCGGCTATTCGTGCCGCTGGCGTGGCTAGCGGTCGTGATCGCGACCGGCCTGCTGAGCGGCGTCGAGCTGGCCTTTCTGGTGCTCGCCGGTGGCGTGCTGGTGCTGGTGATCACGCTGATGTGGATCAGCGTGCAGAGCCTGACCGGGAGCGCTTCGCTCGGCTTCGAAGAGGCGCTAGGCATGGGCGCCCCCTCCAAGGCCGAGGAAGCAAAGCGCTCGGTCTTGCGCGCGCTCAAGGATCTCGAATACGAGCGGAGCGTCGGCAAGATTTCAACGGAGGACTACACGGAGCTTTCGGCCAAGTACCGCGCCGAGGCCAAGCGGCTGATTCAGGCGCTGGACGAGACGCTGGCGCCGGCGCGCGCGGAGGTGGAAAAAGCGCTGCAGAAGCGCCTGGACAAGGTGGGGCTCGCGGGAGCGGCGACGAAGCCGGACAAGAGCGAGGGGAAGGCGGAGGGCGAGAGCGAAAGCCTGAGGGCGAGCGAGAGCGGGGGCGTGCGGAAGAGCGAAGGGAAAACGCGCGAGGAAGCGGAGGCGAAGTCGTGAAGCGGCTTGCGACTGCTCTGCTGGCGTGCGCGTTGCTCGTGACGGCGAGCGGCGGAGCTCAGCCGCTAGCGCCGATGCCGGCGGGGCATCCACCCGTCGGGGGAGCGGCGGCACCCGCTCCGAAGCAGCTCGAGCAGGACGCGGTCATGCCTGCGGCCGAGATCCCGCCCGGAACCATCGTGGTGCGACTGGTCAACGAGAAGGGCGACCCGGTCGGGCATCACGAGGTCAAGCTCGGCATCGTGTTCCAAAAGATTTCGGAGGGCGAACAACGCAAAGAAGAGAGCGCCAAGACCGATGCCAGCGGCATGGCGCGCTTCAGCGGCCTGGCCTCGAGCAGCGAGTTCAGCTACCGCGTGCTGGCGCGCTCTGGGCCCGCCGAGTACGCGTCGGATCCGATCCAGCTCAAGCCGGAGATGGGCGTCGTGGCGCTGCTTCACGTCTACCCGGTGACGCGCAACATCGAAGAGGCCAGCGTTGGCTCGCGCGGCTTCGTTTACGTGGAAACGCGCGATGACGTGTTTCAGTTCGAGGTGCTGCTGCGGGTCTTCAACATGGGCGCGGTCACTTGGGTGCCGTCGGGAGCGATGCTGCGTTTACCTGCAGGATTCAAGGCGTTCAAGGCCGGTGACTCCGGGAGCGACGTGCGCTTCGAAGAGGTCTCGGGTCAGGGAGCGCGCCTGGCCGGTACGTTCTCACCGGGTCAGCACAACGTCTCGTTTCGCTTCCAGGTGCCGCGCGAAGAGGAAAGCGCGGCGGCGTTTCGCTTCGGACTGCCGCCGCACGTGGCCGAGATTCGCGTGATCGCCGAGGCCGCCCCCAGCATGCAGCTCGACATCGACGGCTTCGAGCGTCCGCAAACCGATGTGAACCAAAATGGTCAGCGCGTCTTGGTCACGCGGCACGTCGCCCGGCGCGGAGGACCGCAGCTCGAGAGCTTCAACGTGATGCTGTCGGGCATCCCCACGCCCGGTCCAGGTCGCTGGGTGGCCGTGCTGATCGCGGCAGCGCTGGCCGCGCTCGGCTTCGGCGTGTGGCGTGGTGTGATCGGACAAGAGTCGCAAGCCGAGCTGGAAGAGCGCGACGCGGAGCGCGCCAAGCAAGTCCTGCTCGAAGAGCTGGTCGATCTCACGCGCGCCCGTCGGCAAGAACGCATCGGACCAAGCACCTTCGAAGGGGCTCGCCGCACGCTGGTCGAAGCGCTGTCACGCATCGTTTCGGTGCAGCCGGGTCTGGGTAAGAAGGGCAGGAAGACCGGAGCCAAAGCCAGAAAACGGGCCCAAGAAAGCGACTCGGACGAGCGAGCTCGGCCCAGTGGCCCGGCCTCCACAGCCTGAGGACAAACTCGGGAAAACCCACGGGATCCCTTCGGGGTGGAGGTGGGACAAATGTCACCAAACACACTCCTCACCAGGATAGGGGCACTGGGCTCCAACGTCAGACCCACAGCCCTGAGCGCAGATTCCGGTGTGCTTTCAGAAGGTTGCCGGAAGATCCCCAGTTTCCACAGCCCCTACGTCTGCCACGATCTAATTTAAATTTAAGAGATCTCAGAGGTAGCGCGCAGCCCTCCGGCCCTCGCCCGACTAACCCCCAACCTCCAACCCCGAAGCCCTGCTCGGAGACACTAGCGCTTCGCCCCAGGCCCGGTTATCACCTCGCCCCCCATGCACGTTGTCGTGAGCAAAAAGGACCTGCTCCGAGTCCTTGGTCGCTGCCAAGGTGTCGCCGACAAGAAAAGCACCATGCCCGTGCTCGGCAACGTGCTGCTCGAGGTCAGCTCGACCAGCGAGCTGCGACTTGCCGCGACCGATTTGTTCGTGTCGGTCACCGGCAAGATCCCGGCGAAGGTCGAGAACGGCGGTTCGATCGCGCTCGGTGCGCGTGAGCTGTTCGACCGGGTACGCATGATGCCCGAAGGTCAAATTTCACTTCAGGTCACCGGTACACAAGCCGTGATCCGCGCGGTGGGCTCGGCGCGGCGCTTCACGCTCCACGGCGTGCCGGGCGAGGAGTTTCCGTCACTTCCCACTCCGGATGCGAAAGCGCAAGCTGCGACGCTGGACGTCGTGACGTTGGCCTCGCTGATCAGCGCCACGCACTTTTCGATCTCCACCGACGAGACGCGACTGCATCTGAACAGCGCCCTGTTCGAGTGGGACAACGATCGCGTGCGCATGGTCACGACCGACGGACATCGCTTGAGCAAGCTCGAGGTCATGGTCAAGGGCAAGCACGAATCAGCGACCATGCTGATCCCGCTGAAGGGCGTGCAGGAGCTGCGCAGGCTGTGCGAGGAAGCGCTCGGCGAGGGCGGCAAGGACGGCGCCGATAGCTCCGAGATCAAGATGGTTCAGAGCGGTCCCAATGCGTTCTTCGAGCTGGCCGGGTTTTCGTTCAGCGTGAAGCTCGTCGACGCGCAGTTCCCGCCGTACCAGCAGGTGATCCCGGAAACCAGTGAGCGCGTGGTGCGAGCGCAGCGCGCCGCGCTTTCGGACGCGCTGCGCGCCGTGTCGGTAGCAGCCAGTGATCGCACGGGCGGCGTGAAGCTCACGCTCGGCGGCGGCAAGATTCGTTTCGAGAGCGAGAGCCCCGACAGCGGCGAAGGCTTCGACGAAGTGTCGTCGGACTACCAGGGTCCGGAGGTCACGGTCGGCTTCAACGCGCGTTACTTTCTGGACGTGCTCGGTGCCATTACGGACGAAGACATCACGCTCGGCATTTCGGGAGAGCTCGATCCCGCCGTGATCAAGCCCGCCAGTGAAAGCGTGAGCAAGAGCTATCAAGCCGTGATCATGCCGATGCGAATTTGATGTCGGAGCATCTGGCATCGTACGGAGCCGGGGCTGCAGCCCCGGCGACCCACGTGGCCGCCCTCCGCTTCGAAAAAGCACGCCTTTCGAGCTTCCGCAATATCGAATCAGCCACCCTCGAGCCGAGCCCGCGTTTCAACCTGATCTGGGGCGATAACGGCCAGGGCAAGACTAGCGTGCTGGAGGCGCTGTACGCGGTCGCCACCACGCGCAGCTTTCGCACCGAGAAGCTGGCGCAGGCGCTGCGTACGGGCGACGAGCAGGCGCGTGTGACCGCCCGCGTGCGCGAGGATGACTTCGCCCGCGAGCTCGCGCTGCGCTTCGGTGCGCGGGGTCGCAGCGTCGAGCTCGACGGCAAGAGGCCAAAGACGCTCGCCAGCTACGCAGTCCGGACGCCGGTCGTGGTGTTTCACCCGCGAGACCTGGAGCTGGTGACGGGCGCTGCGGTCGAGCGGCGTCGCTTGCTCGACCGTCTGATCCTGCATGCGGACCCGACCGGGACCGAAGCAGGGCGCCGCTACGCCGAGGCGCTCCAAGACCGCCAGCGTTTGCTCGACGACCGCGGCGTCTCGGCAGCCGAGCTCGGTGACTTCGAGAGCATCGCGGCCGAGCATGGTGCGCGCTTGGCACGGGCACGGGCGGAGGCCGCGGAAAGCCTGCTGCCCGAGCTGAACGGCGCGTTTGCCAGCGTGGCCGCACAGGGCTTAGAGCTCCAGGCCGAGTACCTGGCGGGCGGGACCCAGAATCGGGAAGATTTCGAAGCCGAGCTGAGGGCGCGCCGGCCTCAGGATGCCCGCCGGGCACGCGCCAGCTTTGGCCCACAGCGCGACGAGCTTCAGCTGCTGGTCGATGGTCGCTTGGCCCGCAGCGATGCTTCTCAGGGGCAGCAGCGGCTGCTCTCGCTGTCTCTGAAGCTTGCCGAGCTGCGCTTCATCGAACGTGCGCGCCGAGCTCGTCCAGTGCTACTGCTCGACGACGTTTCGAGTGAGCTCGATGCCGAGCGCACTACGTCGGTGCTTTCGCTTTTGGGGGCGACCCAAGGTCAGATCTTCGTAACCACGACACGCCCCGAGCTATTTCAAGCCACCGCTTTCGCGTCCGCGGATAGAGCCGAATTTCGGGTCCAAAACGGAGTCGCAAGTCGGCTCTAAAAAAGCACCCCAAGGCGTGGCTCTAATAGCAGCATCCAGCAGAAATTATGCGGGATTAGCTTGATCCGGGGGCCTAGCCAAAGTAACTTTCTCGGGCCCTTGACGACTTCAGAATCGACTCCGCCCGAAGCCGCTCCGCCCGACAGCTACGACGCCAAAAGCATCACGGTGCTGGAGGGTCTCGAGGCCGTCCGCAAACGGCCCGGCATGTACATCGGCGACGTGCACGACGGCTCCGCGCTGCACCATTTGGTGTGGGAAGCTGTCGACAACGCGGTCGATGAGCACCTGGCCGGTCACTGCAAGGCCGTGCGCATCACCGTGCATTTCGACGGCTCCGTCACGGTCGAGGACGACGGCCGCGGCATTCCGGTCGGCATCATGCCGGACCGCGGCGTCAGCGCGGCCGAGGTCGTGATGACGGTGCTCCATGCCGGCGGCAAGTTCGACCATTCGAGCTACAAGGTCAGCGCGGGTCTGCACGGTGTCGGTGTCAGCGCGGTCAACGCGGTGAGCGAAACACTGCGCCTCGAGATCCGGCGCGAGGACAAGGTCTGGTTTCAGGAATACCACCGCGGCGCGCCGGTCGCGCCGCTCGCCGCCATCGGCGAGATGGAGGGGCCAGAAACCGGTACCAAACTGACCTTCAAGCCCGATCACGAGATCTTCACCAATCTCGAGTACAGCTTCGACACCCTGGCCAATCGGCTGCGAGAGCTGGCCTTCCTCAACTCGGGCCTTTTGGTCCACTTGAAGGACGAGCGCGGTGAGGGCCGCAGCGAAACCTACGAATATAAGGGCGGCATCAAGGAATTCGTGTCGCTGCTCAGCCAGGCCAAGGAGCCCGTGCACGAGGACGTCGTGGCATTCACCGGTGAGTTTCCGTCTAGCGAAGGCAAGGCCCCGGTCTCGGTGGATCTGGCCATCCAGTGGACGAACGCCTACGCCGAGCAGATCCTTTGTTACACGAACAACGTCCACAACAAGGACGGCGGCACCCACCTGACGGGTCTGCGCACGGCATTGACTCGCACCTTGAACAACTACGGTACCGCGCAGAATCTCTTCAAGGATGCGAAGAACGGCCTGAGTGGTGACGACACCCGCGAGGGCGTGATCTGCGTGATCCACGTCAAGCATCCAGATGCCAGCTTCGACTCGCAGACCAAGAGCAAGCTGGTGTCGAGCGACGTGAAGGGCATCGTCGAGACTGCTGTGGGTGAGCACCTCGGCCGTTACTTCGAGGAGCACCCCCAGACCGCGCGCAAGATCCTCGAGAAGGCCATCTTGGCTGCCAAGGCGCGCGAAGCAGCGCGCAAGGCACGGGAGGTGGTGCGCAAGGGCGTCCTGGACCTGACCACGCTGTCGGGCAAGCTCGCCGACTGCCAGAGCAAGGATCCGACGATCAGCGAGATCTACATCGTCGAGGGTGAAAGCGCCGGCGGCAGCGCCAAGCAGGGGCGGGACCGCCATTTCCAGGCCATCCTGCCGCTCAAAGGCAAGATTCTAAACGTGGAGCGCGCGCGGCTGGATCGCATGCTGAGCTCGCAGGAGGTGGCCACGCTCATCTCGGCGCTGGGCTGCGGTATCGGCGACAACGGCGGTTTCGACCTCAGCAAATTGCGCTACCACCGCGTCATCCTGATGACCGATGCCGACGTGGACGGCAGCCACATCCGCACGCTGCTCCTCACGTTCTTCTACCGTCAGATGCGGGAGCTCATCGATTCGGGCTACCTGTACATCGCCCAGCCCCCTCTGTTCGGCATCAAGAAGGGCAAGAAGATCCTCTACGTGAAGGACCAGCCGGCGCTCGATCGGTTCCTGACCGAGTCGGGTATCGAAGACTTGTCGGTGCAAGCCACCAAAGGGCCGGCCTTGAGCGGCATGCCCCTCTACAACTTGGCGACCCGCCTCAAGTCACTCCGCGCCATCCTGACCAAGGTGGATCGGCGCTGCGATGCGCGCGTCGTGGCCGCGCTCCTGCGTATCGGAGCGCTCTCGCTCGCCGACTTCCGCGACCAGACCAAGGTGAGGACGGCCGCGGACCGCCTGCGGCAGGAGCTCGAGCGCCGGTACCCGGAGCTGGTGCCGATGACGGTCGCGGTCGAGTGGGAAAAAGCCCACGGCGCCGGGCGCATCGACGTGAAATTTCGCCCGGGTGCCTCGGGCCGACCCGCGTCACTGGACTGGGAGCTGGCCGAGTCGGCTGAGTACCAGGAGCTGCTCAGCATCGACGAGGACATCCGCTCCATCGGTCCCGCCCCTTACGTCGCCCGCGTGGGTGGCGGCGAGCCCATCACGATCAGTGGCTCGGAAGAGCTCGAGACCTTCATCGCCGAGCGTGGGCGCAAAGGCATGCAGATCACCCGCTACAAGGGTTTGGGCGAGATGAACGCCGATCAGCTCTGGGAGACCACCATGAACCCGGATGCGCGCTCCTTGCTCAAGGTGAAGGTCAGCGATCCAGTGCGCGCGGATGAGCTGTTCAGCGTGCTCATGGGCGATCAAGTCGAGCCCCGCCGTCAGTTCATCGAAGAGAACGCCCTGAACGTGCGGAACCTGGATATTTGAGGTTTCAGTTCGGCACCCGGCACGCGGCCAGGTGTGGCGTTGTGGTCCCATCCCATCGTGGACACCGTCTAAAGTTGGACAGTGAACACAAACGTCATTGTGAACGCGAGCGCGCTTGCGCGCGAGCTGGAACCACCCCACCCGACCTTGGCAGGATCAGATCACGATCGGAAAAGAGAGGCGGGACGAGACCCCGGCGAGGCCGGGCGCAAAACCCGTGGCGAACCTCGCGAAGGACGCAGGACGCGTGGGGCCACCGAGGGGAAACCAAAACCAACTCGCGCAAAACCCGCGAAGGACGCAGGACGCGTGGGGCCACCGAGGGGAAACCAAAACCAACTCGCGCAAAACCCGTGGCGAACCTCGCGAAGGACGCAGGACGCGTAGGGCCACCGAGGGGAAACCAAAACCAACTCGCGCAAAACCCGTGGTGAATCTCGCGAGGTTACGGGGGCGCATGCGGGCAACCTAGGTGCAAACCTGCGAGCTGTCTCGACATGAAACGCTGGACACCCGAGCATTGCAAAAATGCAAATGTCGAGCCTTCAGGGTTGCAATGCCCCGGGCTGGCGGACTATTCTCGCTCTTCGAGAGGGTCTCGAACCGCCGCATGCCCCAAGCGGCGGCCAAGGCCTTTTACCACCCAAACCCAGTCACATTTACCTACCTCATAGCGTCAAGGAGAGGAGGAGCTGTGGGCGGGCGCGGCAGCGTAGTCTGCCCCGCTGACGGTTCACGGCAACGCGATTTGATGGCCGCCAAAGGCTCTACGAAAAAAGTTGGTCGATTGATTCGCTCCGCTCGCATGGAGCGAGGGCTCACGCAGAAGGATCTCGCCAGAAAGCTTGGAGTTCGGTCGGGAAGCTACGTCGGCATGCTCGAGTCAGGCCTATGCAAGGGGGTAGGCGTGGGGAGACTCGAGGAGATCGCGACGTTCCTCGATGTGCACGGCGTGGACCGTTACCGCTGGTTGGCGGCGGCGGGCCATCTACCTCCGGGGCTGCTCGGCGCGCTGATGAAGAGCCCGGATCAATGGGACGACGTCTTGGGGCTACTCGGCAGCGGAGCCCCTCGCGCTTCCCGTTCGCGCCGACGCGCCCGCGCCTAGATTCCTCGAGAGCTGCCTTCCGTGACAGATGAATCAAGTTTGACTGCTAGGTTGGTATCCGAGCAGGCGAGCTGAGGGCTCCTGCGACCATCGCGGGCTATATCGCAACGGGTGCCGGCCTCGCCGGTTTTGGTCTCGTGGGTGGCTCCTACCCTCGCCGATCGTGATCTTTCCTTCCAAGACTCACATGTCTCGTCGGGCTGGGGCCCCTGCCCCAGCTAACCGTTTCCAGCGCTTCCAGCGGCGTGTTTGGGCTGGGGGCCCAAACCACGAGACAGCGACTTCGACGGGCTTGGTCGGAGTTCGAGTTCGTGTATCCTCTGCGGCCAGCATGAAGTCCTTTGCTTTTGCCCGAGCCTTGGTCGCAGCGTCAGTGCTCGGTCTGCTCCTACCCCTGGCGTGCGGCGACTCCGAAGAGAATCCCGATCCGGATCCGGTTCCGAACCCGAACGTCGGTGGCGAAGGCGGTGCCGAGACCTCCGGCAGCGGCGGTGGCAGTAGCGGATCAGCAGCGATGCCCATGCTGCCTCCTGGCATCAGCGAGACGCCGTCCACGGCCGAGTGCAGCAGCGAGAGCTGTGACTCGGCGGAGATAGGCATCGCCGCTCTCGGCCAGCTCTTTTACATCGACCCCTGCTGCGCCGGACAGAACGAGGACGCCTGTGGTCTCGACACGCAGTTTCTGGCGTCGACGGGGGCCTCCTTCGAGGAAACCTGTCAGCCCAAGAACCAACCCGGTGATGTCGATGAGGCTTGTCCGTCGACGGAATCCGCCTCGATTCCGTTTGGTACCTTCATGGCGCCGCTGTCTCCGTTCCCCGGTTGCTGCCGTCCCAGCGGCACGTGCGGCGTTCAGGTGAACCAGGTCGTGGTCATGCTCGGTGCGCAAGCCGCATCCATCGGCAACCTCGAGCTCGGCTGCGTGGATGCGGCTCCGTTCTTCCCGAATGAGGATCCGGTGCCGTGCGGTGGCATGCCCATCGGCGGCGCCGGCGGTAGCGGTACCGGCGGTGCCAGCACCGGCGGCGCCAGCACTGGTGGTGCACCCGCGGGCGGCGGCGCCGGCGTGGGCGGCGCCGGCAGCGGGAACTAGAGATCGGGCTCCGGGCTCCAGCTCGGAGCAAGCCTGATTGCAGGCTTCAGCTCGGACGGAGCAGAAGCCTGGAGCCCGCTTTCCAGGGGCTTGCCCGACGCATTTGCCGACTTAAGTTGGTCGCCATGCGTATGGATCGTCTCACCAACAAGAGCCAAGAGAGCCTGCGCGCTGCCGTCGAGGCGGCGACCAAGCGCGGTAATCCGGAGCTGATTCCCGAGCACGTGCTGGTCGCGGTGCTGGAGCCGCGCGACAGCGTAGGCGCGGCGCTCGTACAGCGCGCCGGTGCTGAGCCGAAGGCTCTGATCCGCGATTTGACCGAGCGCATCGAGAAACTGCCGCGGGTTTCGGGTGGTCAGGAGCCGGGGTTTGGTCGCCGCACGGTGCCGTTTCTGAACGCCGCCGAGGACGAGGCGAAGAAGCTCAAGGACGACTTCATTTCGGTCGAGCACTTCCTGCTCGGCGCGCACGCGGACAAAGACGTTCAGTCGATCTTCGATCGCCACGGGCTGGCTCACGACAAACTGCTGCGCGCGCTGGCCGAAATTCGCGGCAGTCAGCGCGTCACCGATCAGGACCCGGAGGGTAAGTTCCAGGCCCTCGAGAAGTACACGCGCGATCTCACCGCCCTCGCCAAGCGCGGCAAGATCGATCCGGTGATCGGGCGCGACGAGGAGATCCGTCGTGTGATGCAGGTACTGGCGCGCCGCACCAAGAACAACCCGGTGCTGATCGGTGAGCCCGGCGTCGGCAAGACGGCGATCGCCGAAGGCATCGCGCGTCGCATCGCCAGCGGGGACGTGCCGGAGTCGCTCAAAGAAAAGCGCATTTTGGCGCTAGATCTTTCGGCGATGGTGGCCGGCTCGAAGTTCCGCGGTGAATTCGAGGATCGCTTGAAGGCGGTGCTCAAGGAGATTGAGGCTGCGGCAGGCGGCGTGATTCTGTTCATCGACGAGCTGCACACGCTGGTCGGCGCCGGCGCTGCGGAGGGCGCGATGGACGCGGCCAACATGCTGAAGCCCGCGCTGGCGCGCGGAGAGCTACGCGCGATTGGTGCCACGACGCTCGACGAGTACCGCAAGCACATCGAGAAAGACGCGGCGCTCGAACGGCGCTTCCAGCCGGTGATGGTGGACCAGCCCACGGTCGCTGACACCATCGCCATTTTGCGAGGCTTGAAAGAACGCTATGAGGTGCACCACGGCATTCACATCAAGGACTCGGCGCTGGTGGCGGCTGCCGTGCTGAGCAACCGCTACATCACCGAGCGCTTCCTGCCCGACAAGGCCATCGACCTGGTGGACGAGGCTGCCAGCAAGATCAAGATGGAGATCGACAGCCTGCCGCTTCCGATCGATCAGCTCGAACGCAAACTCTTGCAGCTGCAGATCGAGCAGCAGGCCCTCAGCAAGGAGCGCGATAAAGCCAGCAAGACGCGGCTCGAGGAGCTATCGCGCGAAGTGGCGGAGCTTTCCAGCGAGCGTGACCGGATGCGTGCGCAATGGCTGCGCGAGAAGGATATCATCGAGAAATCGCGGGAGCAGCAGCGCGAGCTCGAAGAGCTGCGCCTGGCCGAGGAGCAGGCGCGGCGCACCGGTGATCTGGGCAAGGCAGCCGAGATTCTCTACGGGCGCATCCCGGAGCTCGAGCGGCGCCTCGAGCAGCACCGCGCCGAGCTCAACAAGCTGCAAGAGGGCGGCTCCTACCTGAAGGAGGAGGTGGGTGACGAAGACATCGCCGCTATCGTCTCCAAATGGACCGGCGTGCCGGTCTCCAAGATGCTGGAAAGCGAGATGCAGAAGCTCGTCTCGATGGAGCAGAATCTCGAAAAACGCGTGGTGGGACAGAGCGCTGCGCTCGCGGCGGTGGCCAACGCGGTCAGGCGCTCGCGCGCCGGCCTGGGCGACGAGAAGCGCCCGATCGGTTCGTTTCTGTTCTTGGGTCCGACCGGCGTCGGCAAGACCGAGACCGCGCGGGCGCTGGCCGAGTTCTTGTTCGACGACGAACGCGCCATGATCCGCATCGACATGAGCGAATACATGGAAAAGCATGCGGTTTCGCGGCTGATCGGCGCGCCGCCAGGCTACGTCGGTTACGACGAAGGTGGGCAGCTGACCGAGCCCGTGCGCCGGCGTCCGTATAGCGTGATCCTGTTCGACGAGATCGAGAAGGCGCACCCGGACGTGTTCAACGTGCTCTTGCAAGTGCTGGACGATGGTCGGCTCACCGACGGTCAGGGCCGCACCGTCGATTTCAAAAACACCGTCGTGATCCTCACGAGCAACGTCGGCAGCGCGGAGCTGGCGGCGCTGGAAGAGCGGCGTGATCTCGACGCGGCGGCGCGCGAGGAGCTGGCCCGCACCGTGGCGCTGGAGGCGCTGAGACGCCAGTTTCGCCCGGAGTTCATCAACCGGCTGGACGAGATCGTGGTTTATCGCCGGCTCGGCCGCGATCAGATTCGGAGCATCGTCGACATCCAGCTCGGGCGCGTGCACGCGCGTCTGGCTCAGCGCGAGCTGAAGCTGGAGATCACCGAGGCCGCCAAGGATTACCTGGGCGAGGTAGGCTGGGATCCGCAGTTTGGGGCCCGTCCGCTCGGCCGCGCGATCCGCAAGTACTTGGAGGACGAGCTGGCCAAGCGCTTGCTGAGTGGAGAGCTTGGTCCCGGCGACGCGATTTTCGTGGATCACGGGGCACACGGCCTGAGCTTTCAGCGCATTGCGCCAGGTGAGGCAGTACCGGCGGACGCCTCGAAAGGCCGCCTGTCCGAGCTGAACTGAGCTAG
>DATEDZ010000322.1:0-19315 GCA_035281385.1 Polyangiaceae bacterium | reverse complement strand
GCTCCAGTTGTCGTCGTAGCGTTCGTTTCACCTGAAAAGGTCTCCCGGTGGTTTTGGGTTGGTGTTGCAACCTCCAAAACACCGGGGGTTTTCAAAAATTCCCGCCCAACCCTTCCTTTTTATCGCTAGATCAAGGCCTAGAGTCCTTAAGAGCCGTTTTCCGTGACAGATGAGTCAAAGTTTTGACTGAAAAGGTTGGTGTCCGAGCAGGCGACTGAGGCCTCCTGCGACCATCGCGGGCTATATCGCAACGTTCGCCGGCCTCGCCGGTTTTGGTCTCGTGGGTGGCTCCTGCTCTCGCCGATCGTGATCTGTTCTTCCAAGACTCACATGTCTCGTCTAGCGGGGGGCCTGCGGCCCCCGCTAGCTCTAGCGCGCCTGATACGCTGCGCGGTGTGCCATTCATCGCGCGCTGCCTGCTGCTCCTCGGTTGTACCTTCGCCTGTTCGAAGCCTGACGCCGTCCCGGGCGACTTGGTGTTCACCGGCATGTGCGACGCTTCTGCTGGAGTCCCGCTCGATACTCGCACCTTCCTCGTCGCGGACGACGAGGACAACGTGCTGAGAGCGTATGATGCTCTGGCACCGGGCGCTCCCTTGTGGTCGGTCGATGTTTCGGCACCTATTGGCGTGTCGCCCAAACCGGCTAAACCGGGCAAGGGGCCGCCCGAAACCGACATCGAAGCCGCCACGCGTCTCGGTGATCTCGCGTTGTGGATGACGTCGCACGGCCGCAACTCCTCGGGCAAGCTGAAGCGGGAGCGACTCAAGTTGTTTGCGACGCGGCTGCCCAAGGCTGGCGCTCCGCTCGCGGTTTCGGGACAGGCTTACGAGCACCTGCTCGACGACCTGCTGGCTGAGCCCCAGCTGGCGCGTTTCGGCTTGAAGCAAGCGGCGGAGCTGGCGCCCAAGGCGCCCGGCGGCCTGAATCTGGAGGGCATGACCGCGCGCCGTGAAGGCGGCGTCTGGATTGGTTTTCGCAATCCCATCCCGGAAGGTAAGGCCCTGCTCGTGCCTCTGCTCAATCCCGAGCGTGTGCTGTCGGGTGAGAAGGCGACGTTCGGCGTGCCCATCTCGCTGGATCTCGGGGGCAGGGGCGTGCGCGCCATTTCGTCGCATCGCGACCGCTACCTGATTCTGGCTGGTTCGTTCGACAGCGGCGATAGCTCCAAGCTGTACAGTTGGGACGGTGTCGGGCGCGCCAACCTGGTGGCCGATCGGCAACTGGCCGGCTTGAATCCCGAGGGGTTCTTCACGCCGCCCGGTGGCGCGCGGGTGTTGCTGCTGAGCGACGACGGCAGCGTGCTGATCGACGGCACCGAGTGCAAGCGGCTGAGCGACCCGTCCAAGAAGCGCTTCCGCGCGCGCTTCGTCAAGCTCTGAGCGGACGGCGCGCTCTCGACAGCAACAGCAGTGCACGCCGAGCAGCCAGCTGCTGCGCCCATCGGCCCCGCCGCCGAGCGAGCAGCTGCTGTCTGTGCTGGTCGGCTGCGAGCCGGCCATCGGCGCCGCGCCCATGCTCGCGACTTCACCCGCGCCGCCCGTGCCAGGCGCACCCGCCATTCCGGCGCTGGGACGACCTGACCGGTGACAACGGCAGCGTGGTCTTCCAGGTCTGGGCGGACGGCGCCAAGCTGTTCGACAGCGGCGTGATGTGCGCGGCAGTACTCCGCCCCGCCACATTTCGGTGGATGTCTCGGGGCGCAGTGAGCTGCGCCTGCTGGTGGTCGAGGTCGACGATTTCGGCCTCGATCACGGCAATTGGGCTGATGTCCGTCTGCGCTGCGACGAGTGACGACCTGGAAGGCGTGGACTTGGCGGGCGCCTGTGACATGGTCTTGCCGCAGGCCATGCGAGTCGCCCTCAAGTTGGTCCTGGCCACGGTGCTCGGCACGCTGGCCGTTCTCATCCTGTTTGGTTGGCAGCGCGCTCAGCGTGAGGTGGAGATCTTCGACTCCGACATGCGCAACGATCACTCGCTGATCGGTGCCACGCTGGCTCTGTGCGTGGCGGATGTTTGGAACACCGGCGGTCCCGCGCGCGCGGTGCAGCTAGTCAAGCAGGCGGACGCTGAACGGCCGGATATGCGGCTGGGTTTCGTGCACGCCGACGGGACGCAGAGCGATCTCGCGCCGGGCCTGACCAGGCAGCGCGGCGTCGCGGCGCAGGCCGAGCACTTCGTGACTGGCGAGCTCGATCGCACCGATCAGGAATTTCTGGTGACGCGCGTGCCGGTGCGCGGCAGGCAGAGTGAGTTGCTCGGGGCGGTGGAGATCGCCGAGAGCCTGGAGGCGCGCGAGGAGTTCATCCGGGACAACTGGAAGAGCACGCTACTGGCGACCCTGGCCATGGTCGGCTTCTCGGGTGGCGTGGTACTGGTGATGGGCGTGTGGCTGGTGGGCCGGCCCCTCAACCTGCTCGCGGGCAAGGCCAAGCGCATCGGTCAGGGCGACCTGAGCGGCCCGGTATCGCTCGTGCAGCGTGACGAGATCGGACAGCTGGGTCGAGAGGTGAATGCGATGTGCGACCGGTTGTCGGAGGCCAACGCCCGCAGTGAGGCCGAGACCTCCGCGCGTATCCACGCCATCGAACAGTTGCGCCACGCGGATCGACTGATCACCGTAGGGCGGCTGGCGGCCGGTATCGCTCACGAGCTCGGCACTCCGCTCAACGTGATCGCCGGTCGCATCAAGATGCTGCGGCGTGGCAACGTCGAGCCGGCAACCAGCAGCGAGTATCTGGTGTCCGTTGCCGAGCAGGCTGAACGCATGACCAGCATCATTCGCCAACTGCTGGATTTCGCAGGGCGCCGCGACCCGCGTATGGCCGCTACGGATCTGCGCGTGATCGCGCGCGCCATCCAGCGCTTGGTCGAGCCGATCGCGCGCAAGCACGAGGTGGAGGTCGCATTGCACGCGGAGGGCTCCGCGATGGCGCTCGGCGATCCGGTACAGCTCGAACAGGTGCTGTCGAATCTGGTCGTCAATGGCATTCACGCCTGCACGCGCGGCGGTCGCGTCGAGATCGCCTGCGGTACGCTGCCGATTGACGCCGGTGCGACGGCCGACGCCAAGACAAAACGACGTGCATACCTGCGCGTTAGCGACGATGGACACGGCATGGACGAAGAAACACAAGCACGCATCTTCGAGCCCTTCTTCACCACCAAGGATGTCGGGCAGGGCACGGGCCTCGGCCTGAGTGTCGCGCACGGTATCGTGCTGGAGAACGGCGGCAGCATCTCGGTCAGCAGCCGCAAGGGGCAGGGTAGTACCTTCTCGGTCCTCTTACCGGCGGTGGCGTCGTGAAACCGCGCGCGTTGATCGTGGACGACGAACGCGCTGAATGCGAGATGTTCGCCGATGCCCTGCGCGACGCAGGCTTCGAAGCAGCCTGGGAGGTGCAACCGGTCGAGGCCCTGCGCCGTCTCGAGGGCCAGCCCTTCGACGTCGTGGTTACCGATTTGAACATGCCGGGACTTCCCGGCAACGAGCTGTGCCGCCGCATCAAACAGTCCAAGCCCAACTTACCCGTCGTCGTGGTGACCGCCTTCGGGAGCATCGATTCCGCGGTTGGGGCGATGAAGGCGGGCGCGTACGACTTCGTGACCAAGCCGTTCGACGTGGACACGATCGGCCTGGTGCTCAAGCGGGCCGTAGAAACCCACGAGCTACGTGCGGAGGTCGACGCGCTGAGGCGCGTGGTCGATACTTCGCAGCGCTATGGCTCCTTGATCGGTACGAGCGAGCCGATGCGGCGGCTCTACACGAACCTCGATCAGCTGTGCAGCGCGGATTCGACGCTGCTCATCACCGGCGAGAGCGGTACGGGTAAGGACGTGGTGGCACGCGAGATTCACGCGCGCGGACCACGCCGCGAATGCCCCTTCGTTTCGGTCAGCTGCGCCAGCGTGCCGGAGGCGCAGCTCGAGAGCGAGCTCGCCGCGGCCACCGGCGGCACGCTGCTGCTCGACGAGATCGGCGACATGCAGCTTGCACTGCAAACCAAGCTACTGCGCGTGCTGGAGGAGCGCAGCCTGCGCGCTCCTGGCTCGCAGCAGGATGTGCCGTTGAACGTGCGCATCATCGCCGCCACCAATCGTGACCTGGAGGAGGCCGTGGAGCAGGGGCGCTTCCGTCAGGACCTGTTCTATCGCATCAACGTGATCCACGTGGAGCTTCCGCCACTGCGTTCACGCAGCGGAGACGTGCTGCTGCTGGCTCAGGCATTTTTGGGTGAGCTGGCGGTGCGCAGCGGCGCGCCGCTGTCCAAGCTGACAGCGGCTGCTGCGGAGCGGCTATTGGCTTACGACTGGCCGGGCAACGTGCGTGAGCTGCGTAACTGCGTGGAACGCTCGGTCACGCTCAGCAGCTCACAGCTGGTCGACGTGCCCGATCTGCCGCGCAAGGTCCGCGATTTTCAGCCCGGTCACGTGCTCATCGCCGGTGATGATCCGAGTGAGCTGTTGCCGCTCGAGGAGGTCGAGCGGCGCTACATCGCGCGCGTCATCGCGGCCTGCGGCGGTAACAAGAGCAAGGCCGCACGCATCCTGGGCATCGG
The DNA here is from genome assembly GCA_035281385.1 of Polyangiaceae bacterium. Classification (GTDB taxonomy): domain Bacteria; phylum Myxococcota_A; class Polyangia; order Polyangiales; family Polyangiaceae; genus PMG-095. The sequence continues at coordinate 14,756 of DATEDZ010000322.1, read as the reverse complement.
TCGGAAAACGCTGTACCGGCATCTGGAAACGCAGGGGCTGCCCGAGAGCGACGAGAACTGAGCGAACAGTAGAATTCCAAGAATGACTGTCAACGTGGTCACGCCGCGTTGGTTGCGTCCAGCGAGCACCGTACGGCCTGGTCGGCCCAGCAAGATGCTAGCGCGGCCGGCCAGGCATGCCGATGCACTCCTGGGTACCGAGCGCGTTCGTCTGCATGCTGCGCTGGAAGTTACCGTGCTTGCGCGTGGCCGGTCCCCATTCGAACGAAACCGCGCCCAAGGTCGAGAGCTCTGGCGCGGCGCCGGGAGCGCTGGCGAGGTGGCGGTTTGGCAGCAAGTCATGGGTCGGCATCGCTCGTGCGTCGGCTTCGGCGAGGTGTCCCGAGTCGATCAACTCCTGCAGGATCTCGCGGCCAATCGGCTCGAGCCGCACGCGTACGGTCACGCGCTCGGGGGCCTGCTCGAGCAGGCCCTGGGCCGGGAATTGGCGCAGCGCGTGCCCGGCAAGGAAGCCGGGCGACAGCGGATCGAGGCTCGTGGCCACCGGCAAGCTAGCGGGGCGCAGCTCGGCGGCCTCCCAGAATTGGTGCACTTGTTGGCCCTGCGCATCGAACAGGCGATCGCGCAGCAGCCACAGATCCGGATCGTCGAGGCTGGCGACGGCCGCGCCATCAGTGACCACGCCACTCTCGTAGAACGGCGTCTCGGGGTCAGTCCCAAACGCCCGCACCTCGACGAAGGCGCGCCGGTCCTGAGCGGCGCCGCTCGGGAAATGGTGCCCGGCCGTGGCGTTGTCCAGCGTCACCTGGATGCTGGCTTCACCGGTGAAGCGAGTCATCACGCAGATCTCGAAGCGCAAGGTAGCGTCGAGTAAGCGCCGGAGGTCGGAGGACTGCAGCTCGTTGCTAATGCGATCCAGCTCTGCATCGCCGGTGTCGGGGAACGGGCCGAGCGCCACGTCCACGCCCGCGAAGGTGTGGGCGTGGCGGGAGCGCAGCGGCACGCCAGCGCTATCGCTGATTGGAACGCTGCTGGTCGGCAGCATGTGGCAACCATTGCAGGACAGCGCCGCGGTGTCGTCGGCGGCTTGCGGCGGCGCGAAGATCGAGCCCTGCCATTCGCTGAAGGTGCGCTCCAGATGCAGCTCGACTGGTGCCGGCGGCGACGGCATCAGCACGTCGTGGCAGCTGCCGCACAGCGTGGCGCTTTCGACGCGTGGGCTAGCAAAAAGCTCCGAGTATTCGGAGCCGTGCGCCGTGTTGGGCCGCGGATCCCTCACGCCGCCGCGCATGACGACACCATCCGAAAGCCGCAGTGGATTGTTGTGGCGGCCCTCGACGCCTTCGACGTCGTGGCAGAAGTAGCAGGTCACACCCTGCAGGTGCTTGGGCACCTCGTCCAGGTTCAAACCGTCACTGGTGAGGCCCTCGCGCAGCGCCAGCGGCGCATGACAGCCAACGCAAAACGAGCCGAGCTCCCCGCCGGTCTCCTCCTGCCCGCGCCGGTTCATCGCCAAGAACACCGGGTCGAAGGAGGCGTAAGCGTGCATGCTGCCAGCCCACTCCTGATAGTGAGCGGAGTGACATTCGCGACAGGTTTCCGGATCCATCAGCGCCTCGCGCGACAGGTAAGTCGGCTCCGCTTCAGCAGGCTCGTCGGCGCATGCTCCCAGTAGTGCCGCCGGCAGTAGCGCGCACGCCGCAGACCCAATGCGAAGCCACATCCGTCAGAGCTCGGCGATGCAAAAGCGAAAGGTCATTTCGCTGGTCTCGCCCCCGCGCGGAGTGATGCTCACCGGTATCTCCCACACACCCGGCATGATCAGCTCGATCGGTGAAAGCTTGTAGAGTCCATCACCGAGCTCTTCTACCACCACCTCGGCGCTGCCATGCTGGTGCTTGGGCATGAATGGGGTAACCAGCAGCTGGGCATTCAGCAGCGGCTCGCCTTGTGCGTCACTCAGGCGCAGCCGCCACACGTTGTCTTTGCGCACGACGGGTGGTGCGGGGTCCGACTCTTCGAGCTCTACGGTGAGGGCGCCGGGCTCTGCTTGCCGGCTCATGCCGGCCTCGTAGGTATCGAAGTCTCCGGTGCACTCGCTGTCCGGTTCGGTGTGCGCGCCGTGCTCGGCTTCGTGCCCGCAGCCGAATAGCAGTAGCCCCGAAAGCAAGGGCGCGAGCCAGCGCAGCAGCCAGGTCGTCACGGCCCACCGATGTTGGCCCGACCCGGCGCTGTTCGCCAGTCCGGTGCGCAAAAACGCGTCTCCGAGCGGAACATGCTAGCTCTCGTCGGGTGAGCAGCGTCGCGGTCCCGGGAGCGCTGTCGGTCGATCCGACGTCACGCGGCGGCGAGGCCAACGCGCCGAGCCGCATCGAGTTCTGGGCGACCGGCGGCATCACGCTGGTGCTGCTGCCGCTATGCTGGGCGTTGCCGCGGGTCTTGGGGCTCGACCAGGCCGAGCTCGCGGTTGGTTTCCTCGCGTTTTATGGGGCCCACGTGATCAATGATCCGCACTTTGCGGTCACGTACCTGCTGTTCTATCGAGACGTGAAGCGCCGGCTGCTGTCGAGCGAGCTGCCGCGCGCACAGCGCCTACGCTACTTGGCGGCTGGTTTCGTGGTTCCGGCCGCACTTTTGGGTTGGGTGGCGTACGGGCTGCTTGCGCGCTCGGCCTACTCACTGGGGCTACTGACGCAACTGATGTTTCTGCTGGTCGGTTGGCACTACGTCAAACAGGGGTTCGGCGTGGTGACCGTGCTTTCGAGCAGGCGCGGCATCGGCTTCGACAGCTGGGAACGGCGTGCGCTGCTCGGTCATTGCCTGGCCGGCTGGGCCTACGCCTGGTCGAACCCATTCGATCCCGGACGGCTCGTGGAAGAGAAAGGCGTCATCTACCCGACGCTGCGCCACCCTACCTGGCTCGAGCCGGTGACGGGGGTGATCTTCCTGCTCAGCACCGTCTTGCTACTCCTGGTGCTGGCCCGCAAGTGGCGACGTGAGGGCGCGCTTGCGCTGCGACCGCTGGTGGGTTTTCTGGTCAGCGTGTGGCTGTGGACGGCGTTCAGCGGCATCGACCCGCTGCTGATGTACCTGATCCCAGCCCTACACTCGGCCCAGTACCTGTACTTCGTGTGGCTCCTGAAGCGGAACGAAGCGTGCGCTCACGAAGGGCCTCCGACCTTTGGGCGTCCTCCGAGCGTGGTACTGGGCGGGTGGCTGTTCGCTTCGCTCGCGCTCGGCCTGCTGCTTTTCCACCTGCTGCCGGACGCGCTCGATGCCGGGCTGGTGGACAGGCGCGCCGCGCGCTTCTCGGATCTGGGCGCGACGCCGTATTTTGCGGCGATCTTCAGCTTCGTGAACCTGCACCACTACTTCATGGACGCGGCCATCTGGCGGCGTGAGAATCCGGAGATGAAGTACCTGCGAGCCTGAGAGAGCAGAGTGGTGCGACGGCGCGCCAGCCGTTCACCGATCGGCCTGAGCAGATCCAGTCGGCCCCCCGCACCTGGCAGGATGACCAGCGGCAGAGGCGGGGCAAGCTCGGGCATTCCGGCCCATAGTCACACGTCCGGCGCCCCGTTCGCCAGTTCCTGGTGCGCTTTGGTAGCCTCTACGAGATGCGGATCCTTTACGGCGTCACCGGTGAAGGGATGGGCCACGCCACGCGCTCGAGCGTGATTTTGGAGCACCTGACCAAGCAGCACGACGTGCACATCGTCGTCTCCGGTCGGGCGCGCGACTACCTGGCGCAGCGCTTCGCCAACGTGCACAAGATCTGGGGGCTCACGATTCAGTACGAAGGCAACTCGGTCAAGAAGCTCGGCACATTGCTGGAGAACTTGAAGGGCGCGGTCAAGGGCTTGCCCGCGAACATCAAGGCCTACTTCGACCTGGTCGACGAGTTTCGGCCCGAGGTGGTGGTGAGCGACTTCGAGTCCTTCAGCTACCTATATGGTGCCAACCACATGCTGCCAGTGATCAGCGTGGACAACATGCAGATCATCAACCGCTGTCGCCACGAGCCGGCGCTCTTGGCCGGGTACGAGGCGGACTTCGACCTCACGCGCGGCATCGTCAAGAGCAAGCTGCCCGGCTGCTACCACTACCTGATCACTACCTTTTTCTACCCGCCGCTCCGCAAGGACCGCACCACGCTGGTGCCCTCCATCCTGCGCCCCGAGATCCTGGCCGCCCAGTCCGAGCCCGGCGAGCACCTGCTGGTTTACCAGACTTCGACGACCAACACCGACCTGATGACCGCGCTGCAAAGCAGCAGTCTGCAGTGCCGCGTCTACGGCGTGCGTCGCGGGATCAAGACCGATGAGGTCGAAGGCAATCTCACCTTCAGGCCGTTCAGTGAGCAGGGTTTCATCGATGATCTTCGCACCGCGCGCGCGGTGGTGGCGGGGGGCGGCTATACGCTGATGAGCGAGGCCGTCTATTTGCACAAGCCAGTGCTGTCGCTGCCGGTGCAGGGCCAGTTCGAGCAGACGCTCAATGCGCTCTACCTGCAGCAGCTCGGCTACGGCCGTCACGCCACGGCGCTCGACCAGCTGACGCTTCAGGGCTTCCTGGCGGACGTGCCGCGCTGCGCGGAAGCGCTCGAGGGCTACGCGCAGGACGGCAATCGATTGATGCTGGAGGCGCTCGACGAGCAGCTGCGACGCGCTACCGCGGCTGAAACTAGCCAGTAACCTTGCTGGTGGCTAGCCGCCGCGCGGGTGCTGTGACAAGGGCAGGCGCCCATGGCTGACGACGCGCCGCTCTATGCTTGCCTGCCGCCGCGTGGTGCGGACTCGGACGCGGTGCTGAGCGGCTTTTTGCGTTACGTCGAGGGACTCGGGCTCGAGCTGTACCCGCATCAAGAAGAGGCCGTGCTGGCCCTGCTGGCGGACAGTAACGTCATCGTCCACACCCCGACGGGCTCGGGCAAGTCGCTGATCGCCTCGGCCGTCCACTTCAAAGCGCTGGCCGAGGGCCGGCGCTCCTTTTACACCTGCCCGATCAAGGCGCTGGTCAGCGAAAAGTTTTTCGATCTGTGTCGTGAGCTTGGCCCCGAGCAGGTGGGCATGATGACCGGAGATGCTACGGTGAATCGCGATGCGCCCGTGATCTGCTGCACCGCCGAGATTTTGGCCAATATCGCGCTCGCCGAAGGGCAGGACGCCGACGTCGACTACGTGGTGATGGACGAGTTTCACTACTTTTCGGACAAGGAGCGCGGCGTGGCCTGGCAGGTGCCGCTGCTCACGTTGTGGCGCAGCCGCTTCGTGCTGATGAGCGCCACGCTCGGGGACGTCAGCGCGTTCGAGAAACTCCTGAAGCACCACACCGGCGGCGATGCGGTCACGGTGCGCTCGGCACACCGTCCGGTGCCCTTGTCCTACGATTACCAGGAAAAACTGCTGCAGGAGGCCGTCCAGACGCTGGTCGAAAAGCAACGCGCGCCAGTCTACATCGTAAGCTTCACCCAGCGTGGCGCAGCCGAAGCTGCCCAGAGCTTGCTCAGCCTGGACTTCTCGAGCAAGGCCGAGAAGCAGGCCCTGGCGCAGGCGATCAAAGGTGAGAGCTTCCGTAGCCCGCACGGCAAGGAGATGCAGAAGCTGATCCGTCACGGCATCGGCTTGCACCACGCGGGTCTGTTGCCGCGCTATCGGCTGCTCGTCGAAAAGCTGGCACAACGCGGCCTGCTCAAGATCATCTGCGGCACCGACACGCTCGGGGTAGGCGTGAACGTTCCGATCCGTACGGTGCTGTTTACCAAGCTGTGCAAGTTCGATGGAGAAAAGACGCGACTGCTCACGGCCCGCGACTTTCATCAAATCGCCGGTCGCGCTGGACGCAAGGGTTTCGATACTCAAGGCCACGTCGTGTCGCTGGCGCCCGAGCACACGGTCGAAAACCTGCGTCTGGAAGCGAAGTCGGCCGCGCAGGGTCGCAAGAAATTCGTACGCCGCAAACCTCCCGAGTGGGGGTACGTGCATTGGGACAAAGCGGTCTTCGACAAATTGGTCGGCTCGGAGCCGGAGGCGCTGGTGTCGCGTTTCCAGGTGTCGCACGGCATGTTGCTTCAGGTGCTGGGGCGTGACGAAGGCGGCTGCCGCGCCATGAAGCAGCTGGTCAAGGACAGCCTCGAGACGCCGCAGCGCAAGCGTCACCACAAGCAGCAGGCGCTCGAGTTACTGCGCTCCCTGTGGCAGGCCGGTGTCGTCGAGTTTCGTGCGGCGGCGCAGGGCGGGGGCATCCGCATGAACCAGGAATTGCAGCAGAATTTCTCGCTGTTTCAGGCGCTCGGTTTGTTCGTGGTGGACGCGGTCGAGCGTCTGGATCGTGAAAGCCCCAGCTACGCGTTCGACGTCCTGACGCTGGCCGAGTCCATCTGTGAAGATCCGGACGTGGTATTGCGCAAACAAGTCGACAAGCTCAAGGGTCAGAAGGTCGCCGAGCTCAAGGCTGCGGGCGTGGAGTACGAAGAGCGCATGGCAGAGCTCGACAAGATCGAGCACCCCAAGCCCAACGCGGAGTTCTTGTACGGTGCTTTCGAGGCTTTCGCCAAGGATCACCCGTGGGTTACGCGCGAGGTGCTGAAGCCCAAGTCGGTGGCGCGCGAGATGGTCGAAAGTCTTCAGTCCTTCAGCGGCTACATCAAGGAGTACGAGCTCTCCCGTTCGGAGGGCACGCTGCTGCGCTACCTGTCGGAGGTCTACAAGACGCTGGTCCAGACCATTCCAGAGCTCAGCCGCAGCGAGGAGCTCGACGACATCATCTTGCACCTCGGTACGCTGGTGCGCGGCGTCGATTCCAGCCTGCTCGACGAGTGGGAGCGGCTGCGTGATCGCGGCTACCAGCCCCGACCGGTGGCTCAGACGGACGAAGAGACGGAAGCGCCTCGCCAGGACATCACCAGTGACGCGCGCCGGTTTACGGCGCTGATCCGCAACCTGATGTTCGGCATCTTGCGCGCCATCGAATACGGCGACTACGAAACCATCCCCGACCTGGCCGAGGCCGGAGAGCAGGACCTCGCGGTTACCGAGCTACAGCGACGCATCAAGCCATTCTACCAGGAGCACGAGCACATCCAGCTCGACGCCGACGCGCGCAATCCGTCGCATCTGAGCGTGCAACCAGGCTCCGAGTTTTGGACGGTGCGGCAAGCCATCCTGGCCGAAAATGAAGTCAGCCAATACTCGGTACTGGGTCGCATCGACCTCGCGCGCTCCCGAGTCGAACGCCGCCCCGTTTTGCTACTCGATCACCTGGGCAGCGAGGCATAGGTCCGAAGGAAAGAGCTTCCGGGCCTCGCCAGGTCGAATCTGCCCTGAAATCCTCGGTTTGCCGGATCAGATCCAGAATGGCCCGGCGCTCGTACACAAATAGCCGGAGTGGACCTACCGCCAGACCATGCCATCATGAAAACGACGCCGGTGACCGTGACCGAGGACCTACATCCCGATTTTGCGCAAGAAGCGCTGCAGGGATCTGAGCCGGGTGATCGCCGCGAGCTGCTCGAGCTGGTCCATCGCCTCCCCGACGCCTTGGCGGTTGGTGGCGCGCCGGCCGGGCTGCGGGCGCGGCTGCTCGAGGAGACCTCCCGGGTACCAGAACGCTATGCACCCTTCACGCGCAGGTTGAGCGAGCTCTACGACATTTCGCGTGAAGACGTGAAAGCCCTGCTGACCCGCAGTGCCGAGCCACGTGCCTGGAAAGCCTCGGGCTTGCCCGGCATCAAGAAGCTCCAGGTCAAGGCGGGTCAAAGCCGCGCGGGCGCACAGACTTATCTGGTCACTTTCGCAGCGGGCGCGCGCTTCCCAGAGCACCATCACGACGGTCTAGAGACCGTGCTGCTGATGGCCGGCTCCTACACCGAAGACACAGGCAAGGTGTATGCGACAGGGGACATCCACGTCATGGAGCCCGGTACTGCGCACGCCTTCACGATCGCCAAGGACGAGGATTGCGTCGCGGCGACGCTGCTCCATGGCACGCTCAATTTCCGCTCCCTGCCACTCCGCCTACTGGCGCGCCTGCTCGGTCACTAGGGCGCGAAGCCACACCCCAGGCTCATCGCCGCGCCGAGCGCCAGCCACGATACGTAATGCTGCTATCTGCCGCCGCCACCAACGCGGCCGGAATTAATCACCAGGCGTCAGCATTGCCTGACGAGCGTCCTGTCGAGACAAAACTGTAACGACTGACGAAGAACTAACTGGGGCAGGGGCCCCAGCCCGACAAGGCATGTAGGTCTTGGAAGGACCCTAGCTGCGAGTCGCTTTCACGCTCGCATGATCTTTTCAGATCGCGCAGTGACTCGTGCAGGTACTGACGCTTTGCCGGTTACGTTTCCCTTCTAACTCGACACTCTATCTACGAGCATTGGACCGTGCTCGGAGAGGCAGCAAGAGTTTGCCATGACGACGAAGCTTCGCATCCGGACCCTAGGATTTGCTGTAGCGGCCGGAGCGGTGACGGCAGCGTTCCCGGTGACAGCGCAGTTGCGCGATGTCACGCAAAACCCGGACATCGTCGGTGTTCCCGGACATCCCGCCGATAGCGCCGGCATCGGCCTTTCATTCGAGGCTGAGCAAGGCTCGTCACCCAACGATCACGGCAGCGTCGATCTCGCGGGTTCGTCGCGCTTCATCATCTCGCGTGATCCGGCGCGCGCGATTCGTCGCGGACGCCAGCTCTTTCAACGCAAATTCACGATCGCCCAGGGCAACGGGCCGACCACCAATGACGGCATTGGTAGCAGCGGCGCCGACGTCAGCCGTTCGGCCGGCTTCGCCGACTCCTGCGCGGCTTGCCATGGCCGCCCGCGCGGCTCCGCCGGCTTCGGCGGTGACGTGGCCACCCGGCCCGACAGCCGTGACGCACCGCACCTGTTCGGTCTTGGTCTGCAGGAAATGCTCGCCGACGAGATCACGCAGGAGCTCAGGACCATCCGCGCCGAGGCGGTCACGCTCGCCCAGCTAAACAACGCTACCGTGACGCGCACGTTGAAGTCCAAGGGGATCGCCTTCGGCAGCTTGACGGCCAATCCAGACGGTTCGGTCGATGGCTCGGGCGTCGTTGGCATCAATCAGGACTTGCGCGTTCGTCCCTTCTTCGCTCAGGGCGGGACCATGTCGATCCGCGAGTTCTTGGTCGGTGCGTTCAACGCCGAAATGGGCCTGGAGTCTCCGGATATCGACCTGATCAACGCACAGACCACCGAGGTCGTGACGCCCGCGGGTATGGTGCTCGACGGGCGCATCGACTTCATCGAGAACGCGCCGGTCCAAACGCCGGAGGCGGACTCGGACGCGGACGGGGTCACCAATGAAATTCCGGTCAGCATCGTGGACTTCATGGAGTTCTACCTGCTGCATTACTTCAAGGCTGCCATCGGCAAACCGTCGCAAGAAGCGACGCTCGGTCGAATCCTGTTCACCAAAATTGGCTGCACCAGCTGCCACGTCCCGAACCTGACCATCGACCGCGATCGGCGCGTGGCAGACGTCGAGACCAACTTCAACGCGATGCAAGGCAATCCGCTGAACCGGATGTTCGCCGTCGCGACGCTATCCGTGGTGCCGGATCCCGCGGTGCCGGCGACCGAGAGTGCTCCGGGTGGCTTGCTAGCAGCTGGCAACTCGTTCGTGGTTCGCAGCTTCTTCGCGGACTTCAAGCGGCACAACCTGGGCCCCAACTTCGCGGAGCGTAACTACGTGAACTTCGTGGCGCAGGTGAGCGGCTTCAGCCCGGGTCCCGGTGCTCCGCTGCCCGTCGAGCCGCCGCCGGTTCCGCCGTTCAACTTCGTGGTCCAGCACATCACCGAACCGCTTTGGGGCGTTGGTGACACGCCGCCCTACGGTCACGACGGCCGCACCGGCAACCTCGAAGACGTCATCCTGCGTCACGGGGGCGAGGCCGACGTGGCGCGTGCCGGGTTCGTCGCGCTGCCCGCCTTCGCCCAGGGATGGCTCATCACGTTTCTGCGTTCGCTGGTGCTGTTCAGCCCGGACGACACCGCTTCCAACCTGCTGCCAGCTAACTCGGCCACGCCTGGGTTCCCGCAGATTGGTCACGGCGCCATCGCGCTCGGGCAAATCTTCCGCACACCTGGTCCGGAATAAATGCAGAAACGCCGGCTCTGGTTGAGCGCCCCGGCGCTAGTGCTGACGGCCGCGCTGTCCTGGTGGATGGTTCGAGCCGCGACCTCTGACGCGGCTCGAACCGGCCGGGCCGGGTCGGCGGATGCTCTCGCGAGCAACGCCGATCCGCGCCTGCGCGAGGTCATGGACCTGCTCAAGAACAAGAACGATCCCAAGTCTTGGGCAGAGCTCGTCGCGCGGTACGGACGCCTGGCAGGCGACCCCAGCGCGGCTTCCGTCCGCACGGCGATCTTGAACGCGCTGTTCCATGAGCCAGCCCTGGCGCTGCGGCTCAAGCGCGTGCTCGACGCCGTGGAGGCAGACCATACGCCGGCGCCCCAGGACCCGATGTGGCCCGAGCTCGTGAATCGTCTGGCCGAGCAGTGGACCGGCGACGTCTTCGAGAAGGGCCGCGACCTCATGCTGATGGAGAAGCGCCCGCGGGCTCGCCGCGCGCTGATCGCCAGCTTTGCCGAGCTGGCGGGTTCGGAGCAAGGCGACCAGCTAGGCGCCGACCAAGCGCATGCCTTGCTCACCGATCTGATCGACATGCACCCGCAGGCGGAGGCCGATCAACGGCCGCAGATCCAGGAGGCCGTTCGCAAGCTGGGCGGCAACGATCCCGCGGATCTGCTGGCGGCCAATGGCATCCCCAAGGGCAAAAAGCTCGAGCTTCAGGTCGAGTACGAAAAGAACCTGCAGGCTGGCAGCGATACGCTCATGAAAGGGCAGCCTGCGCAGGACTGAGGCAGTGAAGGAGCGGGCATTTTCCTTGCAGCGAGCCGCGCCTTGGCTCATCACGCCGCTGCTATTCGGCACGGCGGCGTGCAGCACCACGCCGGAGCCACTGGGCGGCGACAAACCCGTACCGCGCGCGCTCGCCAGCACCGGGCCCCCAAAGCCCCCGCCGCCCGTGAACATGCCCGGAGCCATTCCGCAAGCCGAGCTACAAGGCGATCAACCGGTGGCAGCGCGGGAGACGGCGACGGTCAGGTACAGTGGGAACGTCGGGGAGCGTCTGGAAGGTGACGTGTACTTCTTCCAAGTGCACTCGCTCGAGACCTGCGATAAAGCGGGTAAAGTCGCCGGCGTCGAGGTCGAGATCGAGGCCAAGTCCAAGCTTTCGGTGAGCCCGCGGGACGTGGTCATCGGTAGGGGCGGCATCAGGTTCACGGCGAGCCTCGACTTCAAGCGCGAGCTGCCGGGCTGCACACCTCTGCTCGAGATTTCCATACTGCTGAAAGGCCAGAAGGCGCGCGGTTACGTGCTCTACGACCTGCCTTCGCGTCCGACGAGCGATTTGCGCCTCATCTATCAACCCACGCGTTTCGGTGGCGCCGGCTTCGTCACCGCGCCATTGAAGGATTGGGCGCTGTCCCCATGAATGCGGTTTCGACTGATCACTTTGCCCCCTTCCGGCCCACAGAGGGTGAGCAATGATGGCGAACGGCTGAGTATTCGAGCAGTCTCGATCGAACCGAGAAACGGGTGGCGGGCGCTGCGTAACAGCGCCTCGGTCGATCTGACGCAAAGCAGGGTTGGATTTCCGATGGCGAAGTGCGATAGGACGCAGCGCTGGTCGATCTTTACAGGTCACGTGACCATGGTGCGCTCGTACATCCGACGCTTCGCTCGCGACGAGCAGGAGGCTGAGGACGTGTTTCAAGACGTGAGCCTGACCATCTGGCGGCACCCGACTGGTCCTCGTGATCTCGAAAAATTCGGACCCTGGTGTCGCGGGTTGGTGCGCAACGCCTTCTTCGAACAACGCCGCAAGCGGCGCGGTGAGCACCAGCACGTCGCGCTCGAGCTGGACCGGGACGAGGACGCTGCCGACTCGGAGCAGCTGTGGTCGCTGGGCGACGACGTCGAGGCCCTGATCGCCTTCCGGCAGCTGTTGGCGCGCTGCTTGGACCGTACCTCCCAGGCTACCCAGCTCTTGCTGGTGCGGCGCTACGTGCTGGAGGAGACGGCTGCGGATATCGCGCTCGAGCAGGGCAATACCGCGGTTTCGGTGCGGATGAAGCTCAAGCGCTTGCGCGCGCGCGTGGCCGGCTCGGCTCCGCCCGGTCGCGGCTCGACCAGCTAGGGTCCTTGAGAGCCGTCTTCCGTGACAGATGAGTCAAGTTTCTGAGCTGTCGGGGTGGCTCGGGCTGGATCTCGACCACTGCTACCAAGATGGCCCAGCTGCAGCCAAGCTGGCGTAAGTTCCACCGCAACATGGCTTGGGCACGGCTGGTCGGTTTTTTGAGCAAGTGGCGTTTCAGACTGCTGATCGGCGTCGGAGCAGGACTGCTCCTGGCCGGGACGCTGGCCTGGTGGCGCTTCGGCGAGCCCCATTTCGTGCGCATGGCGCTCGAGTCGCCGGCCTCTGGGCGCTGTGAGCGCAAGCTGAGCAAGCAGGAGCTCGGTCGATCGCTCGATCTTACCAGCCGCTTTTTGATCGCGCATCAGAAGCCCGCTGGAAATTTCAACTACGAGTACGACTACAGCACCAAGACCTTTTCGCCCGATGACAACGACGTGCGGCAGGCGGGCGCGCTCTGGGGCATCAGCTTGCTGCTGCGCGACCGGCCCAGCCCCGTCCTCCAGCAGGCGGTGGAACGGGGGCTGGCCTTCTTCGAGGAGCACTCACGTGGAGCCAAGGGCGGCCGTCGCTGCGTCGCCTATCCCGGCGTGCGGCAGGGCGGCACTGGCACCATCGCGCTGGTGGCGCTCGCCCACATCGAGTACCTGCGCGCGTTTTCGTCCGGCCAGGACGACGCCGCGCGGGCCGGCTACCGGCAGCGTTTGGGCGAATACCTCAGACAGCTCGAGCACGCCTTGCGCGAGGACGGCGTGTGGCATGGCGACTACGACTCGAAGAACTGCCGTCCCGGCGGGGAACCGTCGCCCTACGCGGACGGGGAAGCGCTACTGACGCTAGTCAAAGCGGCCAAATACCTTGGCTACAAGGAGCTCGAGCCCACCATCCTGCGCGCCGCCGCAGCTGGCCGTAAGCGCAACATCGACGACGCGCTGGCGGCACACCCCGACTCCGACACCACCAAAGGCTACTACCAGTGGAGCTCGATGGCGTTCTATGAGCTCGTGACCAGTGACATGCTCGGCGTGCAGAGCTACGGCGACACGCTGCTGCGTCTCGCGGACTGGATGATCGACGAGCACGACACGCTCTGGCGCTTCAGAAATACCGGCTACGCCTACGAGGGCATCATCCACGCCTACGCCTACGCCAAGCAGCGCGGGGACACGCCGCGAGTCGAGAAATACGCTTGCGTGATCGACGTCGGTCTGAGTCGGCTTTTGAGCTGGCAAGTTGGGGGGCCGCGGGGCTCGTCGTTTGCGAATCGGGGCGCGGGCGACCGCCTGGCCTTGGGCGGCGTGCAGAACGAAGCCCGCGCAGCGCCCTTGCGCATCGACGTCACCCAGCACCAGTCCCACGCCACCTTGCTGGCCCTACGCTACGTGTATTGATTGCCCCAACTCAGGCGCTCGCGGGCTTCGCTAGCTGTGCGCCTGGCATCGAGCCACTATCGGCGCGGCGGCTCGGGCACGGACGACGACGGAGCCGGCGCGGGAGCCTGGGGCTCGGGCCGGACGTCGACTTTGTCGACACGCGTGCTGACGACGCGCTGCCCTGGTTGGCCCCAGTCGGCGGGCTCGAAGGGCGCGGAGAACGGAGTGATCATGAAGCGGATGTTGGGGAGCTTCATGGGTTGGCCGTCGGGGCCCGGGACTTCGACGATCTCGAGGTTGAGCTCCGGCTTGAGGATCTCGATGTGGTGGGCGCGGTCACCGCCGCCCTCGTTCAGGGTTTGGCCCAGCAGCGTGACTTTGGGACCGGGTGCGGCGCCGCTCGGCAGTTGTTCGCGCGATTCGACGCGCAGCGTGAGGCGGGTGAGGTGTCGGCCGGCGTTGGCCAGGAGCTTTTTGCCCCTCAGCTTTTCGAGGGCTTGCTTGGCGACGCGCTCCCACGACTGACGGTCGGCATCGACCTCAGCTACCGTAAGATCGGTCAAGTTGCCTCGGCTGTCGACCACTGCCACCAGCGTGGCCGCAGTGTTGACGACGTGTAGCTCCCGCAGCGAGATCTGGTGAAGCGCGGTCAGGATGGGACCGGCCGGACCGACGCCCAGCTCGTTGTCGCGCGCCACCAGCGCTTGGGTGAGTGAGCGCTGGAGCCTGGCCTGCGCGCTCTTTTTGCGGGGGCGCGGGGCAGACGGAACCTCGAGGAAGGGATTCTTCGCACCGATGCCGAGCTGCTCGCGCGTGAGCAGCTCCGGGTAGGGCGAGGGCGCCGCGGGTGTTTCGAGCGCTGCGGTAGGCTCCGCACTGGCTCCGAGCTCCGCGGCACCTGGCTCGACGCTGGCAGGCGCGCTGCGAGGCGCTGGCGTGTGAACGCGCGGTGATGTAGCCAGCTCCGCGGGTGCGACCTGCGAACCGGGGACGAGCAGCTCGGCATCACGCGGGAGCGGCTCCAGCTCCACCGCCAGCTCGACGTCGCGCATCGATGTGACGAGTTGCGGCGCGGCGTGCCGTTCGGACGCCGTAACGCGCAGCCCCAACCAGCACGCGCCATGTAGCAGTAACGCCAGCCCGACGAAGCGCGTGATCGAC
>DATEDZ010000321.1:0-39663 GCA_035281385.1 Polyangiaceae bacterium | reverse complement strand
ACTAGGATTCGCTCGTGCCTGACGATAGCAAACCCACCGGCACCGATATTCTGCGGCTGACCAAGCAGCGCCTGCGCCGCGCCTGGATCGCGCGTCTGCTGCTGGTACTGGTGGTGGCAGGTGGCCTCGGCGCCTTTCTTTGGCAGCGGTCTCAACGTGAGAAGTCGTCGGGTCCCCGTTACGTCACGGCTGAAGTGAAACGTGGGCCACTGCGCGAGACGGTCACCGCCACCGGCAAGTTCAAGGGGCTCGGCTCGGTCGATGTGGGAGCTCAAATCTCGGGCCGCATTTCGCGCGTGCTCGTTGATTTCAACGATCAGGTCAAGGCCGGGCAGACTCTGGCCGAAATCGACCCGGCCCAGCTCACCTCGCGCGTCGAACAGTCTCGCGCTCAGGTCGCGGCTGCGGATGCCTCGGTGCGGCTGGCCAAGGCCACGCTGGGCCAGTCCAAAGCGGCGCTGGCTCGCGCCAAAGAGATGGCCGAAAAGGGGTTGATCTCGAGCAAGGAGCTGGAAGCCGCCGAGGCCGACGCCGAGCGCGCCGAAGCCAGCGTCTCGTCGTCGCAATCACAAGCCACGCTGGCGCGGGCTTCGCTCAAGGACGCCGAGACGTCGCTGTCCTGGACGGCCATCAAGTCGCCGATGGATGGCGTGGTGCTGGCGCGCCTGGTCGAACCTGGTCAGACGGTCGCGGCCTCGTTGCAATCGCCGGTGCTGTTTACGGTCGCCAGCGACCTGTCGCAGCTCTTGCTGTACGTGGACGTGGACGAGGCCGACATCGGTAAGCTGCGCGAGGGTCAGGAAGCCAGCTTCGTGGTCGGCGCTTGGCCCAGCCGCAAGTTCCCGTCCAAGGTGGTTTCGGTGCGCAACTTGCCGACGGCCGGCCAGGTCGTGGTCACCTACCAGGCCGTGCTTTCGGTCGACAACAAGGAGCTCATGCTGCGCCCCGGCATGACCGCTACCGCGACGATCGTGGTCTCGGACCGGCCGGACGTGCTCAGCGTACCGGACGCGGCGCTGCGCTTCACGCCGCCTGCGCCGGCCAAGGAGAAGGCCGCCTCCCTGCCGCTGCTGCCGATGACGCCGCCCTCGCGCGGCTTTGGCCAGCGCCGGCAATTCAGCAAGGGGGAGACGCTGGCCGCGGGGCAGGGCGTGATCTGGCTGCTCGAGGGCGGTTTGCCCAAGCGCAGCGTGGTCGAGATCGGCGCTAGCGACGGACAGTCGACGGAAATCGTCACCGGACCGATCAAGGTGGGCAGCGTGGTGATCACCGATCAGGAGCAGTAGAGGCCCGAGTGACGTGAGCGCCATGTCGAGCCAGAGGCCCTTGATCGAGCTGCTACAGGTCCACAGACACTACGGCGAGGGTGAGTCCGAGGTGAAGGCGCTCGACGGCATCGATCTGCGTATCGAGCGCGGTGAGTTCGTGGCCATCATGGGCTCCAGCGGCTCGGGCAAATCAACGTGCATGAACATCCTGGGCTGTTTGGATCGGCCAACTAGCGGCCAGTACCATCTGGCAGACGTGGCGGTATCCGAGCTGCCTGGTGACGGCCTGACCATGCTGCGTCGCCACTACATCGGCTTCGTTTTTCAGGGCTTCAACCTGCTCGCTCGCACCAGTGCTTTGGAAAATGTCGAGCTGCCGCTGATCTACCGGCACGTCCCGCGAGCCGAGCGTCGGCAGCGCGCGCTGCGCGCGCTGTCGCTGGTGGGACTTTCCGACCGCGTCGATCACGCGCCCAATCAACTGTCGGGCGGTCAACAGCAGCGCGTGGCCATCGCGCGAGCGCTGGTGACCGAACCCGACATCCTGATGGCCGACGAACCCACCGGAAACTTGGACTCGTCGCGGACGCAGGAAGTGATGGAGCTGCTGGTCGAGCTGAATCGCGTGCGCGGCATCACGATCGTGATGGTGACCCACGAGCCCGACGTAGCGGCCTTCGCCAAACGCAACGTCGTGTTTCGCGACGGTCGCATTCTTTCCGATCGGTTGCTGGCGGAGGCCGACGCATGATCCTCACGACCATTCTGATGGCGCTGCGTGAGATTCGTCGCAACGGTATGCGCTCGCTGCTCACCATGCTGGGGGTCGTGATCGGCGTGGGCGCGGTGATCGCGCTGGTGTCGGTGGGCCGCGGTGCAACCGCCAAGGTGACCGCGGACATCGCCAAGCTGGGCAAGAACCTACTGACCGTGAGCTCCGGCACCTTCTCGCGCGGCGGCGGCGGCGGCATCAGCGCACCGCCGCTGCGGCTCGACGACGCCAGCGCAATTCGTGCCGAGATCTTGGGCGTGAAGGCCGTCGCGGCGGCGGCCGCCAGCTCGGCGCAAGTGGTTTACGGCAACTCGAACCAGCGCACTTCGGTCACCGGCTCGGACAACGATTTCTTCGACGTACGCGGTTACGGCATCGAGAAGGGGCGGCTGTTCAGCCGCGCCGAGGTTCAGGGGGGTGGAGCGGTGTGCGTGATCGGCAGCACGGTGCGAGCCAACCTGTTCCAGCGTCGTGATCCGATAGGTGCCACGATCCGCGTCGGATCGGTGGCCTGTCAGGTGGTGGGCCTCCTGGTCGGCAAGGGCCAGGCTGGTATGGGGCAGGATCAGGACGACCTGGTCGTGATGCCGATGCGCACCGTGCAGCGCCGCATAACCGGCAACGACAACATCCAGACCATCTTCGTTGCGGCCGAGGAAGGACAGCCGACCGGTGTGGTGGCCGAGCGCGTACGCGGCTTGATGCGCCAGCGTCGCCACCGCGGTCCCGGCTTGGACGACGACTTCATGATCCGCGATATGGCCGAGATCGCCGAGACCGTGACCGGCGCTTCGACCGCTCTGACCGCGCTGCTCGGCGCCATCGCAGCGGTGAGCCTGATCGTCGGCGGCATCGGCATCATGAACATCATGCTGGTCTCGGTGACCGAGCGCACGCGCGAGATCGGCATTCGCTTGGCGATCGGCGCATTCGGCAGCGAGGTCATGCTGCAGTTCCTGCTCGAAGCCATCGTGCTCTCGACGCTCGGCGGCGTGATCGGCATCTGCCTCGGGCTGATCGGGTCCTATTTTGCGGCCGACGCGCTGTCGCTGCCGTTCGTGCTTTCGCCCGACATCGTACTTTTGGCCTTCGTATTTTCGGCACTGGTCGGGGTCATTTTCGGGTATCTGCCCGCGCGCAAAGCGGCGGGGCTCGATCCCATCGAGGCGCTGCGTCATGAATAGTCGGCAAAAGCTGGGGCTGATCGGGCTGCTTTGGTTGGACCTTTCGGGTTCGGCGTTCGCGCAAGCTGCCCCGCGAAATCTGAGCGAGCGCGACGTGGTGGCGGCTGCGGTCGCGCAGAATCCCACCTTGCACGTCGCCCTGCTGCGCGCCTCGCAGGACCGTTACGCGCTGCTCGCAGAGCAAGCGCTGTACACGCCAATCTTCAGCGCCAGCACCGGCTACACGCACACGCGCACCCCGTCGCTCTACGACGTGCCCGCTAGCGCTGGCTTGGAGGCGCGGCACGAGACGCGCGTCGGCTCGTCGGACGTCTTCGAGCTAGGCGCGGGTCTGACCAAGCCATTTTCGTTCGGTACGGTGGTGTCAGCGTCACTGCTCGGGCAACGCAGCTTGCGATCGTCGTCGCTCGATTCCTCGATGACCGGTAGCGCGCGCGGCCCCGGCTACTCGCTGGTGGGGCAGCTAGCGGTCAGCCAACCACTGCTCCGGGGCGCGGGTCAGGACGTCGGCCTGGCGTCGTTGCGGCAGGCGAGGCTGCAGCTGAGCGCCACGGAGCTTAACGCCCGGCAGGTGGCAAGCACGCTACTTTCGCAGGTGATCGGCGCCTATTGGGAGCTCTGGTACGCGGCCGAGGTCGTGCGCATCAACGCGGCGTCGCAGGAGCTGGCGCGCGCGCAACAGGAGCAGGCTACCCAGCAGGTGCAAAGTGGTGCGCTGGCACCCGCTTCCGCGCTGCCCTACGCGACCCAGGTTGCTGAGCTCGAGGAAGCCGCGCTGAGCGCGCGCACCGAGGTTCGACGGCGCGAGCTTTTGCTGGCCCAGTTGCTGGGGGAGGCGGGCGACGTGGGTAGTGGTCTTTTGGCAGGCGACAGCCCCGAGCTGCCGAGCGCCGACGAGCCGGCCATCGGCAGCGCCACGAGCGAGGCGCTCAGCAGCTCTTACACCCGCAAGCAGTTGCAAGCGCAGCTGGCGCTGGTTCGGGACCAACTCAAGGTGTCGGGTGATCCACTGCGGCCACGCCTCGACCTGGATGCCTACGTGCAAGCCGAAGGGCTGGGTAACCGCAGCGTCCCGCCCGCATTCGAGCAGTTCGGCAGGATGGAAGCGGTGAGCGCGCACGTGGGGCTCACCTTCGAAACGCCGCTCAGCGATGACCGCAGGAGCGCGCAGATTCAGCAGGCTCAGCTGTCGGCGCACGTCACCGAGCAGCAGATTCGGGAGCACGAGCTTGCGATTCGCAGCAGCGTCGCGACGGCCATTGCCCAGCGCCGTGCGGCGCGCGAGCGCGTGGAGCTTTCCACGCGCACCGAGACGGTCGCAAGGGCGCAGGCCGAGGCGGAGCGCGCGCGCTTCCAGGCGGGTGGCTCGATCGCCCTCGCCGTGCAGGAGGCGGAGGATTCGCTGCGCCAGGCGCAGCTGCGCGCGCAGCGAGCACGAGTCGATCTAGTGCTGGCGGATCTGGCGCTGGCTGAGCTGCGCGGGCAACTCCTGTCGCGCTACGCGGGCGCGATTCAGCAGCTTTCACCGCGCCAGCGCAGCACCCTCACCAGCACCCACAACAGCTTCTAGCGTAGGCGGGCGGCTCCCTTATCGCACGTGCCTTCGCGGCCGTTTGACGCGCGTACCAGCGTTGTCTCGTGTGGTCGCTCGTGACACGATTGTCCGTTGTTCAAATGATACCTCCCGCGCAGCGCCTGTTCCCCCGACTCGTTGAAACGGTCGGCGAGGAATCCGAGGCGAAGTCCAGCTCGGACGCGCGCCATGCCCAACCCGAGCCGAGCCCGTACTTGGCGGGCGAGGTCGTGGCCGATCGCTATCGGCTGGTGCGCGAGCTTGGACGCGGCGGCATGGGTGTGGTGTGGGTCGCGCATTCGCTGGTCCTGGGTGTGGACGTCGCCCTGAAGCTGATTCGAGCCAGCGCAACCAACTCCGCGCTGGCCTCGCGCATGGCGCGCGAGGCGAATGCCGCCGCCCGCCTTGGTCATCCGGCGCTGGTGCGCGTCTTCGACTTCGGCTGGACGCGCCACGGCGACCCTTACCTGGTGATGGAGCTGGTGCTGGGTGAGACGCTGGCAGCGCTGCTCAAGCGTGAGTCGCGCATCCCCGCGATCCGCGCGGTACAGACGCTGCTGCCGATCGCCGACGGTCTGCGCCTGGCGCACGACAAGGGCATCGTGCACCGCGACATCAAACCCGACAACGTATTCTTGGCTGCTGATGCGCTGGGTCGGCGTCAACCCAAGCTCCTGGATTTCGGCATCGCCAAAGTCGACAAGCAAATCGATGGCCGCCTCACCCAGCTCGGTGCGGTGCTGGGTAGCCCGGACTACATGTCGCCGGAGCAAGCTCTGGGGCTGGATGACCTCGACGAGCGCACGGACGTCTGGTCGCTGTGCGTGGTGCTGTACGAGACCATCACGGGCGTCGTGCCGTTTCAGAAGGCCAACTACAACGCGCTCATGCACGCCATCATCAACGAGGATCCGGTCTCGATGCTGGAATGCGGGGCGGGCGACAAATCGCTGTGGCAAATCATCGAGCGCGGCCTGCAAAAGCAGCGCGACCATCGCTTCGCGAGCGTGAGCGAGCTCGGGGAGGCGCTGGCGCTCTGGCTCTACGAGCATGGTATCAAGGAAGACCTGTCCGGTAACTCGATCCGGGCGGTGTGGCTCGACTCGACCATGTCGTCGGCGCAGTTTCTCTCGGCGCGACCCGCGGCCAATGCCGGCGACATGGCAAGCGCGACGATTTCGAAGATGCCCACGATGCGAGCGCCGGACGCGGCCCGCGCCGAGACGCTGCTCACCGTGGCGCACCGTACCGCCGCTCCGCCACGGCGCAGTCGCAGCGTCTCCTTCGGACTGCCCCTCATGGCGCTGCTATGCGGCGTCGCAGGTGCTTGGGCGGCCGTCTCGGTGTTTCGGCCCAAGTTGCAGCCGACGCGTTCGGCAGCCGCGGAGCTCGCCCCCGCCGCGCCGGCCCAGGTTGTGCCCGCGCGCGAGCAGCCTACCGTGCCGCCTGCAGCGGCTCCTGCGCCTGCGCCGGAAGCAGCCACCGCGTCAGCCTCCTCCGCGCCGATGGCATCGGCGGCCGCCTCTGCGCCGCCCCCGTCCAAGCCGGCAAGCCCGGCGGCCGGGAAAGCCAAGCTGCGGCCCGCCGTGAAGAAGCGCCACGACTTCGGCTTCTGAGCGTGGCTCAATTCCCTGAGAGCGGTTTCCGTGACAGATGGGTCGAGTTTTGCCGAGCCGTCGGCCTCGGGCAGATTTCAGCAGGGTCTCGCGACTGTCGCGGGCTGGGAGGCAACGCGCCCCGGCCTCGCCGGTCTGGTCTCGTGGGTGGCTGCTGCTCTCGCCGATCGTGATCTTTTCTTCCAAGACTCACATGTCTCGTCGGGCTGGGGCCCCTGCCCCAGCTCGGCCTCTACCGAGGCAGCCCGATCTGCGTGCGTTCCTCCAGGAAGCCCGGGGCGCGCATGACCTGGTGGATGGTCGAGACCAGCACCTCGATCTCGTAGGGCTTCTGCAGGAAGGCGCGCGCGCCCCGTTCGCGTACGACGGCCTCCCGCTGCCGATCGGCGTGGCCGGATGCGAACATGATGCGCGCGTCGGGCTTGTGCCGCAAAAGCTCGAGTTGCGTCTGCTCGCCGCTCATGCCGGGCATGTCCAGATCCAGGATGATCAGGTCGTGCTGGCCGGCTGCGTAGAGCGTGAGGGCCTCGGCGCCGCCTGCGGCCTCGGTCACCTGAAAGCCATGCTGGCGCAGCAGCCGACCAAAGCTCCGCCGCAGCAGCTGCTCGTCGTCCACCAGCAGGATGCTGATCGGTTGATCGGCTCGGTAGAGCTGCTCGACCGGGAGCCGCTCACCAGTAGTGGCGTAGCTCTGCACGTCGAGCGCCGGGAAGTACAGCCTGAAGGTACTGCCCTGGCCTCGCGCGGTGTCGAGCACGATGCGGCCGCCGTGCAGCTTGACCAGCTCACGCACCGTAGAGAGCCCGATGCCGAAGCCGGCGCCTTCGCGCTTGGTCGTGAAGAAGGGCTCGAAGATGCGCCCGCGTGTCTCGCCGTCGATGCCGATTCCAGTGTCGCTGACCTCGAGCAGCGCGTACTGTCGCTCGGTGGTCGGACGGAGCTCGGGCGGCGGAGCGGCGCGGGTCACGCCGACTCTCAGCTCGCCGCCCTGCGGCATGGCGTCGCGCGCGTTCAGACACAGGTTGAGCAGCACCTGCTGCAGCTCCGAGTGGTTGCCGTGCACCACCACCTCCGGCTCGACGCTGGTTTTTACGACGATGCTATGATCGATGGTGTGGCGAAGGATGCGCGCCACCTCGACCGCCAGCTCGCTCAGATCCACCGGTTCCCGAATCGCCCGTTTTCCCCGCACGATGCGCAGGATGCCTCGCGTGAGCTCGGCACCCTGGGCCGTGGCCAGGATGAGGTCCCGCAAGCACTCCTTGACCCGCGGGTCCTCGAGCGGGGTCGCGCTCGGTAGCTGCTTGAGAAAAGCCGTCCCGGCGTGGAGCGCGGCCAGGACGTTGTTCAGGTCGTGAGCGATGCCGGCGCCGAGCCGGCCGACCGTCTCCAGGCGCTGGCGCTGGACCAACTGCTCCTCGATCAGATCGAAGCTGGCCAGGGTCAGGACGACGCGGGGACCGACCCGGATCTTGTCGCCGAGCTTGGCCAGGGCGTGCTCGACCCGCGTGCCGTTGAGGAAGGTGCCGTTCTTGCTGCCCAGATCCTCGACTTCGAAGCCGCCCGCAGTGTTCTGGCGGATCCGGGCGTGGAGCCGGGAGACGCCCGGATCATCGACCATCACGCTGGCATCGGGGGAGCGCCCGATGGTGGCGTTGCCATCGATCTTGAACTCCAGCCCAATCGCCGGGCCTTCGATCACGGTGAGACGCACCGCGCTATGGGCGTTGCGCGACGGGTCGATAGTTCGAGGTGCGGGATCGCTCATGCTCATCGAGTGCCAAACCGTAAAACGGCCACACGCGGCCAACCTAACCATGACACAGAAGTCAGACCCCGCTGCTCGACTCCCCACGCTATCACGCCAATTCTCCGCGCTCGGGAGCCTGTTTTCATTGTCGGCCGGGCCCCGACTCCGCCTGGCACGACCGCTGCAATGTAAACGTCCAGAGAGATGGTTGCTGTTGGTCGAGTCGTGCTGTGGACCTTGGTGCTGGTAGCGCCGGGCGGTTTTCTGCTCGTTCCGGTGCTCGTGCTCCAAAGCGGATCAAGCTCGCGCAGCTGGCGCGAGCGAGTGGGTGATCTGGTGCAGGGCGCGCGCGGCTCGGTCGCGCAGCTTCAGCGCTACTGGACGAAGTCGTAGTACTCGACGCCCAAGTCCTGGAACGAGGCGCCGTACTGCTTGCCAACGCGGGCGATGGCAAACTCACCCTTCGGCGTGTAGGTGAGTGAAGGCACGTCCGTGCCGTCGTGCAGCGCCTCGTACTGCTGGCGCGTGAGGGTGATGGCGCCCTGCAGAGCACGAGTGAAGCCGATGCGCGCGGCAGCTGCCTCGAAGCCCGGCTTCACGTAGAGCGGCAGCGCCTCAGCGGCGTCGCCGCTGCCGTAGCCGACGGCCACCAGCGGCGCATCCGCCAGCGCGAGCCCTTTGGATGCGGCCTCCTCCAAGCCGGCGGCCACCCAGGCCGGTAGGGCCGCGCTGTACAAGTTGCCCAGGTCTTTGACCGCCTCCGAGCCGAGCCCCATCTTCTCGTCCAGCAGCTGCCGGAAAGACTGCTGCTTGCGCAGCACGCCCGCCACCGCACTGGTCGCAGCGTACGGGTCCGCTACCGCGTCGTCCTTGAGTAGGTCGCCGTAGAGGTCTGGGGTAGACACGGTTTCCGTCATGACGGCGTCGAAGGTCACGCCAGCTTCTCGGCACAGGCTGCGCAGCTCATCGTGGTGGTGATCACCTCGAGCTAGCCCGCGCACGTACAGGAAGGACATCGCCTGCACCGGCATCAGGTGGTACGGGCGATGGAAGAACAGCCCGCGCACGCTGCTGTAGTAGCTCCCCGCCGAAACCTGCAGGCGGCTCAGCATGCGCTCGACCGCGTGCACGGTCTCGTCCAGGTACGAGAAGGTGGAGTACTTGCCGCTGAACACGGGGAAGTCGGTCAGGCGCTGCGTGTTCTTGGCGTAGCCCTCGCTGAAGTGGCGCGCGAACGGCTTGCGGAAGTCCGGGCCCCGGTAGTCGGACGCGCTGCCGGCGTGGGCCAGGTCCACTGCGAACAGTTTGGGGCAGCGCTCGACCAGCAGCGCGACCGCCCCGGCCCCTTGCGTTTGCTCGCCGGTGCTGCCGCGCTCGTACTCGGCCACGTCGGCGCTGACCACGATGGCCAGCTGCTCCGCTCCGTCGCTGCTGGCGTAGCGCAGGGCGCTCTTCAGCGCGTACACGCCGCCTAGGCAGGCGTGCTTGAACTCCGGGACTTCCAGGTGACGCGACAAGCGCGGCAAGCCGAGCGACTCGAGCGCGCGGTCCACCATGCCGCGCACGATCACGGCGCCGGCCGCGTTGTCGGTGCTCGACTCGGTGCCCAGCCCCAAGAAACCGACGCGTTGCGGGTCGACCGAGTTCTGCCGAATCAGACGCAGCACCGCGTTGGCCGCCATGGTGTAAACGTTCTCGTGGTGGCCACAAACCCGGAAGCTCCGCCCTACCACGGCCGAAATCTTTTCCCAGCTGTTCTCGGTCCAGCTGCACCAGTCCTTCAGGTCGACGCGGAAAGCTGGGACGTACACACTCATGGCGCTGACGCCGGGCAGGTCGCGGGAGGTCATCGGGCAGTCTCCTAACACCCGGGGAGCGCCGCGCAAACCACACCTGTGAATCGCAGGCACGCTGGTGTTGCGCCGCGGGACACCGCGCCAGCGTTGCGCGGGTTTTATGCAGGAATATCGGGGCGGCTCGGCTGGTATGCGGCTTGCTGAGTGGTCGACCGTCGCGGCCGACGTCGCGCGTTTTTTGGAGGTTAGTATGAATTACAACAAGTCACTGGTGGCGGTGGGGTGGGTGTGTCTCGGGCTCAATGCACTAGCGTGCAGCTCGGGGCGCGATGTGGAAGTCAGCGGCAAGATCACGGCGCCGAGCAGCGTGACGGTAGGCGACAAGCTGGCCGTCGACTTCCTCGACGTGGTGGGTGAGGGCGATACGGTCGAGAAGTCGGTGGCGCACAGCATGGAGCTTCAAGCGCTCGGAGACTTCAAGGAGACCGTCGCGCTCGAGGGCGACAAAGTCATCGTGCGCGCGATCGATGACCGCGACGACGACGGCAAGTGCTCGGCGGGTGAGGCGTGGGGCGAGACCGAAGCGGACATCGTCGAAAACAAGGTCGAGGCAGTGACGTTGACGCTCGGGACCGCGCCGTGCCCTGCTGAGGAATAGAGGGGGCGAGGAGGGAATCACGGGGGCGGATCGGGGGCGACGCGCTTCGCGCGAGTCGCCCTGCGATCCACTTTTGTGGTGCCTGATTCAGCAAGGTAGTGGATTTGGCGGGAGTCGGGCTATCCTGCCGGGGCCCCGATCCCCGTGGCGGGGCAATAGCCCCGCTCAATGCAGGTCGTCGATTTTTACAGCCTCGAGAGATCGCTCCAGGATCGCTTCGTCGAGGCGGCCAATGGTTCGGTGCCTCCCAAGCCGATGGCTTTCACGCCGGCCCGGCCCCGGCCCTTGGTGCTGGCGTGGTGGGGAGGCTGCGTGCTCACCGCGGGCGTGCTGATCGCCCTGCTGGCGGCAGGCTTTGGCTCGCTCGAGAGCTCCATGGCTCTTTTGGGCGTGGTCTGGGCCGTGGTGCTGGCGGTGCTCGTCGCGCTCGCGGTATTCGCCGCGCTGCGTGCGCTGTCGCTCGACCACGATCGTGACGGCTTGCCGTATCGCGCCGGCATCTACCTGTTTCCGATCGGCGTCGTAGATGCGCAG
Organism: Polyangiaceae bacterium; assembly: GCA_035281385.1. Taxonomy (GTDB): domain Bacteria; phylum Myxococcota_A; class Polyangia; order Polyangiales; family Polyangiaceae; genus PMG-095. The sequence continues at coordinate 28,512 of DATEDZ010000321.1, read as the reverse complement.
ACCGAGGTGGTAAAGGTCTACCGCTTCCCCGACCTCAAGGACGTGTCGCGTCACGAGCGTCGGATCAGCTTGAGCTTCGACGGCGGCGTGCACTTCCAGTTCGAGACCGGCGATCCGTCCCTGGCCGAGCAGCTCGTCCAGCAGGTGGAGCAGCAGCGCCAGCGTGTCTCCGGGCATTCGGGCCCACCCAGCAGCCGAGAGCTGGCCGCGCTGGATCCGCTGGCCGATACCGGCTTTCGTAGCCCTTTCACGCCCACCGAGCCGCGTCGCAAGAGCTCACCGCGCTGGCTGCGCTTCGGCTGGCTCGAGGCCGTGATTGCCGGCGCGCTGATCGGACCGCTGCTCTGGACGGGGCGTAACCTGGTGAGCGAGGAGCGGCTGTATACCGCGGCCCGCAACCTCGACAGCGCCGGCGCTTACCAGGCCTACCTGGAGCGCGGTGGAAAGCGCGCTGACGTCAGCGAGGTGCTGCTGCCAAACGCCCAGCTCAAGCAAGCCATCGCCAAGGGCTCGGTTGCGGCGCTCGAGCAGTACATGGCGCGCGGCAAGTACGACCGCATCAAGGACCAGGTCCACGCGGCGCTCAAACAAGCTCTGCTCAACGAGCTTTCGCAGGTGGCCGCCAAGGGCTCGCTCACCGCCTTGGCCGCTTTCGAGCGCGATCAGGAGCACCACGACCTGGTGCAGGCCGAGATCGACGCCCGTCGCAAGGAAATCTATCAGAGGGCAGCGCGTTCGTTTGCCGCCGTCGCCCAGCCCACCACGCCCGGCTTGGTGGGCTTCTTCGGGCGCTTGCTATTTTACGCGCAGCAGCACGGTCCCGAGGTCGAAATCGCGTTCCGGCGCCGCATGCCCGAGACTACCAAGGACGCCGAGGGACAGCTGATGCGTAGCGCGTACTACCTGGGCGCTGACTCGCTACCTTCGAAGTACCTCGGACTCGATAGTTGGGAGCCGCGGGAGCGGGTGGTGGGCGAGGAGATCGCGGCGCGCCTGAACAAGGAATTTCCGCCCGACATCTTGCACTTCGAACTGGCGCCCGTGATGCCTGACGATGGCTCGGACTTTCCCAAGGTCAAAAAGCCGACGCTCGTGATCACGCACCGCGCGGAGATGTCCGGGGCGTTCATGAGCAAGCGGCCGCGCGGCGTGTTCGTGGCGCTGGGCGTGATGATTCGGGCCGCGTTCATCGTTCCGGGCGACGACCAGCCGCTCAACTACAAATACTCGGCGTGGCTGCCACCCGACATGAAGGTTTGGGAGCAACCGGGCGCCACGCCCAAGGACGTCTACGAGCACCTCGGTAAAGAGGGGCTTTCCCGCTACGCCAAGAAGCAGCTCGCCTTCTTCTTGAAGGCTCCGTAGTCCCGGCTCATGGCGCCGGAGCGCGCTCCAAGAGCACCGAAAAGCTGACACGGCGATCCGCCGGATCCGCGTCGCCGGGCCGCGAGCCCTGTCCGAAGACGCGCGCGGTCGCACCAATCGTGAGCAGCCTGGTCAGGCTCACGCCGTGCGCTCCAAGCAAATCCCGCACTGCTTTGGCGCGCTGTTCGGCCAGCGCCGGCGACTCACCCTGCGCGATCTGTCCCACGATGCCCAGGCACTCGATGCTCGGTTTGGCCGCCAGTAGCTTGGCTATCTCTCCGGTCAGCGCGTCGGCGTCCGGAGGCAGCTCGGCCGAGCTTTCAGCGAACGCGATGCGCTGGCTCACCACGCTGACGGACTGCTGGCCCTGCCGCACGCGGTCCTGGGCGCTGGTGGCTTCGATCTGCGCGCAGCCAGTGACCGGCGGCGCCGGATTGGCTCGCGCGGCCGCCTCGGGATCGAAAGCGGCCAGGGCGATGCCCAGCGGGGGTGCGGTGCACGCGCTGTTCGGAGGCGCTTGAGTGGCGCAGCCCACGAGCGGGTGTGCCTCCAGGTAGTCGTAGAGCGCCAGCTCGTGCTCGGACTTGACCATGGTGCGCTGCGCCAGCGCGCCGGGCGTGTACCCCGGATAGCTGGCGTTGGGGATCGGCCGGTACACCGCTTCCATGACCACGTGAGGGATCGGAAACTCCTTGTCCTCCACCTTGGTCACGCTGGCGAGCTGACATTGTCCCTGCCACACCTCGGGTGGGCACTGGTTCGTGGATTGCTGTTTGGCGCAGCTCAGGCACGCCCAGAGCCCGAGCACCAAGCTCAGTTTCCTCCGCATCGACGCCAGCTTATCAGGCCTTTCGCCGCCGCGCTTTCGCTGCGTTGCTCGCGCGGCGTCAGTTCCCCGACATGTCGATGGTCGTCGGCATGTCGTTCGGATCGCTTGCCTCGGCCTGTTTGCCACGCGCCGCCGGCAACGGGGCGTCCTGGCCCAGCTCGAGCGCGGTGAAGGCGCTCGCACGCACCTGGCCGGGGTTGCCGATCTTGCAAAGCCCCTTGCCCTGCGGCGCTCGGCCATAAGGCAACCGCTTCGAAGCGGGCTTGACGTACACCTGACCGTTACCGACCGGTCTTGGAATGATCGCGCCGCTGGTGAGCGGATGGCCGCCGCGCGCGGACTCCACCAGTACGACCACGTCATTGCCGGAGATGCGGTAGCCCCAGTACGAGGCGCCGAGGCTGCCTTGGGGCTCGCCCTTGCACGGAGCGCCGTCTGACGACAGCGCGATGGTCAGCTGGGTGGAGTCGTCGATGGTCGGAGGCGTAGCGCTCCACACCATGCCGCTGCTGCGCGAGCCACCGAGCGCCACCGAGAGGCACTCGCACGAGGCGCTGCCCTTGCCGGGCTGGAGCCTGAGATCGTGTCGCGCGCCGAGCAGCACGCGTCCGCTCGGGATGTCGGTTACAACCGGCGCGTTGGTGTCGGCTGCACCGGCACCCGGAGCCCCCTGGCGCGTCATTTCGCCCTGGCCCTCGGCCTGCATATCCGCGGAGGCGTCGGCGCTGGCGTCCGCTTCTCCGCTGGCGCTGGCACTGGCGTTGGCTTCAGCATTGAGCGAGGCCTGACAGCCCCAGATCAGGCTGAAAATCGGCAAAGCTGCCTCGAGGGAACGAGCTTTTACTTTCACGCCGCGAAATCGTGGCATCGATTCGCCGGGCCGGGCAAGTCCTGGCCAACCCCGTATCTTCCACCCCTCCCCGCCTCCCTGTTCTCTCGAAAACCCGTTACGACTAGGCTGCAGACCGTGGATCTCGAGGCGCTCAAGGCGCGGCTGGCGGAGACGACGGCGCTCAGGCCGGTAGGCAGGGTGGTCGGCGTGACCGGGCTCTTGCTGCGGGTGCTGCTGCCCGGTGCTCGCGTCTCGGACGTGCTCGTGATCCGCCGCCGCGGTGAGCCGCTGCTGGCCGAGGTCGTCGGGTTCGCGCAGGGCGAGGCACTGGCGGTGCCGCTCGGCGAGCCCACCGGCGTCGGGCCAGACGACGCGGTGGAAGCTACCGGCGAAAGCCTGCAGGTTAGCGTCGGCCCGGCACTGCTCGGGCGTGTGCTCGATGGCTTGGGCCGTCCTATCGATGGGCGTCCCGCCCCCTCCGGACTGAGCAGCGTGGCCGTCGATCGGCTGCCGCCCGCCGCGCTGACGCGCCGGCCCGTCAGCACGCCATTTTTGACCGGTGTGCGCGCCATCGACGGCTTGATCTCGCTGGGGGTTGGGCAGCGTGTCGGCTTGTTTGCGGGCTCGGGCGTGGGCAAGAGCACGCTGCTCGGCAGCGTGGCGCGTGGGGCCAGCGCCGACGTGGTCGTGGTGGCGCTGGTCGGCGAGCGTGGGCGTGAGGTCGGTGAGTTCCTGGAGCAGTCGCTGGGCGAGGCGGGGCGGCGCCGATCGGTGGTCGTGGTGGCGACGAGCGACGCGCCGCCGGTCGAGCGGCTGCGCGCCGCGCAGGTTGCGACGGCCGTGGCCGAGCACTTTCGGGATCTCGGAAAGAGCGTGCTCCTGCTGGTCGACTCCATCACGCGTTTCGCGCGCGCGCAGCGCGAGATAGGCCTGGCAGCAGGCGAGCCGCCGGCGCGCCGCGGCTATCCGCCCAGCGTCTTCACGCAGCTGCCGCGCCTGCTCGAGCGCAGCGGCCAGGGGGAAAGTGGATCCATCACCGCCATCTACACGGTGCTAGTCGAAGGCTCGGATATGGATGAGCCGATCGCCGACGAGGTGCGCGGCATCCTCGACGGCCACATCGTGCTGGATCGCAAACTGGCCGCGCGCGGCCACTACCCCGCGATCGACGTGCTGTCGTCGCTGTCGCGCGTCATGCCCAGCGTCACCGCCAAGCCGCAGCAAGCGCAGGCTCAGCGAGCCCGTGCTCTGCTCGCCGCCTACGAGGAGAAGCGCGACCTGATCGCGCTCGGCGCCTACACCAAGGACAGCGATCCGCGGCTCGACCAAGCCATCGCCGCCGCCCCGGAGCTCGAGCAATTCCTCCGCCAAGACGCCAGCGTTATCGAAACGCAGCCGGGCACTGCCGCCGCCCTGAAAGCCATCGCCGACCGCTACCCAAACCGTCGCTAGCCGACCGGTTCCCGCTCGTTTTTCAGCTCCACCTCGAGCTCCTGCAGCAGCCGCTTGGCGTTCTTGGAAAGCTTCTTCGGCACCTGCACGGCGAGCATGACGTGCAAGTCGCCGCGGCCACCGCGATCCAGCCGCGGCGCGCCTTCACCCTTGACGACCACCACGCTTCCCGGCTGAGAGCCGGCGTCCACTTTGACCGTGACCTCGCGCTTGTCCGGCAGCTCCAGCCTGGTCATCGTGCCGAGCGATGCCTCGGCAAACGACAGCGTGAGGCGCGTGCCCAGGTCGTTGCCGTGGCGCTCGAAATGCGCGTCGGCTTCGACCTCGATGTCGACGTATAGGTCACCGGCCGGCGCGCTGCCCGGCCCCGGCATGCCCTGACCCGGTACGCGCAACCGCTGCTCGGAGTCGATGCCGGCTGGCACGTTGACCAGCACCTTGCGGTGCTTTTCCACGGCGCCCTGGCCGCGGCACGTATCGCACGGCGAGTCGATGACCTGCCCGGTGCCGCGACAGCGCGCGCACGGGCTCGAGAACATGATGAAGCCGCGCTGCGCCGTGACCTGGCCGGTGCCGCGGCACTGCCCGCACGTCTCTGGGCGCGTGCCCTGCCGTGCTCCGCTGCCGCCGCAGGTTTCACACGGCGCTGCGCCCTGGATCGCGACCTCGTGTTTGCCGCCAGTCAGCGCCTCAGCCAAAGTCAGCGTGAGCTCCACCCGCACGTCTTGCCCGCGCTCTTGCCGGCGGCGCCGTGAGCCGCCCCCACTGAAGCCGAAGCCGGCGCTGCCGCCGAAGAAGTCGGCGAACATGTCCTGGAACTGGCTCAGGATGTCCCCCACGCCCGCGCTGCTGAAGTCGAAACCGCCCCCGCCCAAGCCTGCGTGACCGAAGCGATCGTACGCGCCGCGCTTCTCGCGGTCAGACAGCACCGTGTAGGCCTCGGTGGCCTCTTTGAACTTGGTCTCGGCTTCCGGATCCCCCTGATTGCGATCCGGGTGGTATTTCAGGGCTGCCTGCCGGTAGGCCTTGCGGATGTCGTCGTCACTGGCCTCGCGCCGCAGCCCCAAGACATCGTAGAAGTCACGCTTTTCACTCATGCTGTAAGTTCATCGGGGATATGGGAACGCCCCTGAAAAATCCGCAGCAACGTAAGTCTGCGACACCGGCTGTCAACTCGAATCCTGGCGAGCTCCGTGGGCGCCTCACGCTTGCAGCGTTTCGGTGGCGGGCGCGCGCCGCACCGCGGCCTCCAGGGCCCACCGGGTAGCGATCAAGTCGGCCTGACTCTTGGCGAGCTTCTGTGCCAGGGACTCGGCGTCGGTGGCTTTCGGCCGAGCCTCGGCGGCAGCGCTGTCGGGCGAGTTACCGGGCATCTGCCGCAGCAGCTCCTTGCCCACGCGCTCGGCTTCGCGCAGCTCGCGCTCCAGCTTTCGCACGTGCTCGCCTCGCTCCCTGAGCGCCGCCTCCAGCGCTGACAGCTCGCTGGCTGCGCCGCTGGCCTCTTCGGCCGGGACCCCCTGCTTGAGCTTCTCTTGCAGCTCGCCGAGCGCGGTAGCGTTTTCCCGGAGCTGCTGATGCTTGTTTTCCAGCTCCTGCCGGAGGGCGACGAGCTCGGCGTCCCGAGCAAACACGCGCGTCTCCGCCTCGCGGAGCTTGGCCTCCCGCGCTACCAGGGCTTGCCGCTCGGCCTCGAGCTCGGCCTCGAGCTCGGTGATCTTGCTCCGTGCGGCCTGTTCGGCACTGCGGGCTCGGCGCAGCGTCTCACCGTCCTGCGTGCCTTGCCCGATCACGCTGCGATAGGGCAGCTGCACGACCGCGAAGGCTTCGAGGTCGATGGGCTGCTCCGAAGCCACGGCCAGGAAGAGCTCCGGCTCTTCCGCGCCACCCGGCACGAAGGCGGTGTCGAGCGAAGGCTCGGGCGAGCCCTCGGGCGCGAACTCGGCCACCACGTAGCCCACGAACGGCGCCTGCCCCAGCATGCGCACGTACTCGAACTCGGCCTTGGCCGCGTCGTAAAGCGCATAGTAGTCGAGCACGATCACGCCGTTCTGTCGATGCGGCAACAGCGGCATGCGCGCTTCCGAATTCAGCGACGCCAGGATCGCCACGCCGCGTGGCGAAAGCGCGCGCCGAATGCGCCGCAGCATCGGCACCGGATCACTGATGCCCATGTCCTCCACCAGGCACACGTCGAAAGCGCCATCGCGCAGCGCGAAGTGCCCATCTGCAAGCGCCGAGAACGAAACGCTGCCCGAGCGATTCTTGGCCTGCGCCTCTCCTAGCCGCACCGGATCCGGATCGCACACGTGCACCAGCCGCGCTCCGCGCTCCAGCAGCCGCTCGGGCAATGCCGACAGCGCCGGTCCAATGAACAGTACCCGGCGTCCACTGATCACAGGCTCCGCGTAAGCGGCTAAAACGATGGCAGGCTCGACGGCGCTCGACATGGCGGGCCGCGGAGGTTACCCGCTGTCTGCCGCGCGCACCAGCCGCCAGCCAATCGTCTCATTGTTTCGGGCCCCGGCCCCCAAGAATTGGGGAGGTTGGGCTGCCACGCCGCAGCTCGAATCGCAGCAACTTCCGTGTCGTGTCCAGGCCAAGCTACCCGGCTAAGGCTGCGGACAAGGCGCGGGCACCCGGCAGGGACTCCCGCAATTCAACGCCAACGCGTAGCGCTCGATCTGCCTGGGCGTCTCGCGTCCCAGGCCCGTGCCCGACAAGCACAGCATGATCGCGTCCTGTACGGCGATCTCTCGTGCCGGATCGCTGCAGCGCCGATTCAGGCACTGACCGTCCTTCATGCCATGGGCCGGCGGGCAGTCCGCGTCGGTCTCACAGCTCAGTGGGCGACAATCGAAGGGGCCCTGCACCGGTTGATCCTTTGCCACGTCACAGATGCCGACTAGGCGGCTTTCGTGCGCCAAGGCTTGCCCGGGCATGTCGGTACGTTTCGGCCCGGATTTCTGTTCGAGCTTGCAGTCGCCCTGCGGGCTGCAGTCGGCGAGGAAGGTACGCCCCTCGCTGTCTCGAAGCTGGCGAGGCCCTTTGTCCCTACAGCCCAGCAGTAGCAGCGATACCACCACGGTGGACAATTGCGCGAGCCGACCCATGCTTGTCGGAGCCGACCCTAGCATGCCTTCCGAGACTTCGAGCTGGCTGTCACACCCCGTGCTGCTGTGGGGGCTCGGCTGCTTTTCGGTGCTCGCGGTGCTGGCCAGCGTGCTCCTGGTCCCGCGCTACCTGGCTAGTCTGCCGCCGGACTATTTACACGGTAAACGCCGCGACGGCGCGTCCGTACCGCTCAAGGCCGCGCGCAACGTGTTTGGCGTCGTGCTCGTGCTGCTCGGCATTGCCATGCTGCTCTTGCCAGGTCAGGGCCTGCTCACCTTGCTGGTCGGTTTGCTCTTGATCGACTTCCCCGGCAAAGAGCGACTCATCCGAAGCGTGCTCGGCCGCCCCAAAATCCTCAGCCTGGTAAACAAACTCCGCGCCCGCCATCGAGTCGCCCCTCTCGAATCCTAAATCCTTCGCGCCTTCTTGGCGCTCTTGGCGATTCTTTCTCGCTACAGCGCCTTCTCGAAAACGCGGTACTTCTTGTAGATCTTGCCGCCCATCAACTTGATGGCGGTATTGACCGGCGCGTTGTCCTCGAGCGTCCAAGACAGCTCGCCCCCTTCGAGACCGAGGCGCTTACCAGCCGCATTCATCTTGGCGTACAGGTAGGCGCTCAGCGCCGCGTACTTGCGTTGATTTCGGAACTTCTTGCGAATACCCAAGATGATCAGGCGCGCGGTGTGCGGTCCCACGACCTTCAGGCGCCAGAGCAATTTGGGCAGGCCCAGCGGCCCCAGCTTGCCCTTCAAGTCCGCGATCAGCTCGTTCAGGTTGGGAAGAGCGAGCGCTACCGCTGCAGCCTCGCCGTCAACTTCGGTGATGTAGGACAGCTCGGGGAAGGCGATCAGCTTCAGATCAGCCGCCATTTTCGAAAGCTCTCGTTCCGTGAAAGGCACGAAGGCCCAGTTGTCGCTCCACGCGTCGTTGTACACCTCCATGATGATGCGCAAGTCGGCGTCGAGGTTCTTCATGTCGACATGGCGCGACTTGACCTCCGGCATGGCCTCGACATCGTCGTGGGCCTTTCGCACACGCGGCGGCACATCGCCCACGTGGTAACGCCAGGCGTAGGCGTCCTTGAGCTTTTCGAAGCCCGCCTTCTCGATCAAACCGCCTTGATAGGAGCGATGGTGCGGCATCATGATCATGGGTGGAGTGTCGAAACCTTCGACCAGACAACCCATTTCTTCGTTGAGCGACAGTGAGAGGGGGCCGCGGATCCGCTGCATGCCGCGGGCGTGCAGCCACTTGGCTGCGGCGGCGAGCAGTTGCTTGGCCACGTCCTCGTCGTTGACCGTATCCAGAAAGCCAAAGCTGCCGACGTCGTCCTTGTAACGCGCCAGGTGCTCGCGATCGATCTGCGCGGTGACGCGCCCCACGCAAAAGCCGTTGCGATGGGCGGTGAAAATCACGCCTTCACCGTGCTCGAAGAACGGATTCTTGAGGCTGAGCCGATCCTTCACCTCCATGTCGAGCGGGCGCACGTAGTTCGGATCTCCGCGGTAGATGTAGTCCACCACGTTCAGGAACTCCTTGACGTTCCCCCCAATCGGCGTCTCTCGAATCTCCAGTGCCATCGCGCCGGAGCTAACCGTCCCCGCCTGGCTAAGTCAATTCGGGGCGCAGGACGGCTGGGGAATCAACAGGGAGACGGGGAGGCGGGGAGATCCTAAGAGGGGAATTTGGGTCTAATCGCGCGATGAATGGCGTCATCGTTACATTAACGTTGAACGACGAGCGACGGGAAACCAACAGCCCTCCCCGCCTCCCCGTCTCCCTGTAACTCTGGGAACCGTTCAGCGGCGGACAGCTCCTAGATGACGCCGTATTTTTTGCCGACTTTGGCGAAGGCTTCGAGGGCGCGGTCGAGCTGGGGACGCTCGTGGGTGGCCATGTAGCTGGTGCGCAGCATGGCGCTCTTGGGGGGCACGCCGGGGGAGATGAATGGGTTGGTGTAGATGCCGTGCTCTTCGAGCAGGTCGCGCCACATCATGATCGTGCGCAGATCTTGCCGGATGTAGATCGGGATGACGGCGGTCTGGGTGTGGCCGAGCTCGAAGCCGAGCTTCTTCAGCTCGCCCTTCATGTAGGTGAAGTTTTCACGCAGCTTGTCGATGCGCCAGGTTTCCTCCTGCATCACCTCGAGCGCGGCCATGGCCGCCGCCACCTGCGGCGGAGCGGCGCTGGCAGCGAACATGAAGCTTGGGGCAAAGTGCCGGATGTAATCGAGCACTTTGCGCTCACCGACCAAAAAGCCGCCGATGCTGGCCAGTGACTTGGAAAAGGTGCCACCGATCAAATCCACCTGATCCTGCAGGCCAAAGCTGTGCGCGGTGCCGCGTCCACCTGGACCGATCACGCCGACGGCATGCGCGTCGTCGACAATCAGACGCGCGCCGTGCTTTTTCACGACCGGCACGATCTGGTCGAGCTTCGCGATCTCGCCCTCGGCGCTGAAAACGCCGTCGGTGATCACGAACGCACCATCACCAGGCTCGAGCTTTTCGAGCGCGCGGTCCAGCGATTCCGCGTCGTTGTGCTTGTAGCGCACCAGCCTGGCGCCCGCGGCTTGACCGAGACGCACGCCGTCGTAGAGCGACGCGTGCACGTTGCGATCGATCAGCGCCACGCTCTGCTTGTTGCTGAGCAACGCCGCACACGTCGCGATATTGACCTGGTAGCCGGTGGTGAAGACGAGCGCCGACTCCTTGCCCATGAAGGCGGCAAATTTCGCTTCCAACTCTTCGTGCAGTTTCATCGAGCCGTTGACCAGGCGTGACCCGGTCATGCTGGTGCCAAAGCGTTCGATGGCTGCGCGCGCCGCGTCGCGCACCTTGGGGTGCTTGGTCAGCCCCAAGTAGTTGTTGGAACCGAACATCAACACGCGCTTGCCGTCGATCTCGGCCTCCGGACCATCGTTGAAGTCGAGCGGGCGGAAGAAGGGATAGATGCCCATCTTGCGCGCGTTGTCCGCGGCCATGAACTTGTAGGCCTTTTCGAACACGTCCTTACCGCCGATGCCGGCGAGCGTCGTGCGCTCCTTCATCGACTCGTCCATGTCGGACGAGCCCGATGTCATGTCCGCTCTGGCTCCGTTGCTGGCTCCGTTGGACGAGCCATTGCTCTTGGCGGCAGGCGCGTTCTTCCCGATGTTCTCGTCGAGCGCCGGATCCACGTTGGGCAGCTCGTGCCCCTTGAGCAGCACGTTCCAGGCGGCCAGCAGCCGGCCGCGCGCATCGAGCACGCCCTCGGTCGCCTTCATGACGCGGTCGTCCGAGACCCAGCGCATCACCGAAGGGCGGAGGAGAGCGTGCTTGCCTTTGTCGACCAGCGCTTGCCTGAGACCCATGGCGCAGGCTGTACGCGAGAGATCAGGGCTCGTCAACCGACGGGGTCGCGAGATCGTCGGTAATTTTCTGCGTCAGTGGCGGGTGGCCAGTGGTCGGTACCGGTTTCTTCCAGCTCGATCGACTCGAGCATCAATCCTTCGGGCGGAGCGGTGATGCCCAGATCCTTACGCAGTCCGCTCGCCAAAGCGCGAGTGAATGCGTCTTTTGCCAGGTGCCCGCGCCCGATGTCGACCAATGTTCCCGCGATGATGCGCAGCATGTTGTAGAGAAACTTGTTGCCCGTCACCGTGAGCTCGTTGATGCGCGGATCGTGCGCAGCAGCCGCCAAATCGATGCGAAAGATCTGTCGCACCGTGTCCTGCCTCGTATCGGCAGCACCCCGAAAGGCTCGAAAATCGTGCTCGCCCTGCAGCATGTGGGCGGCCTCACGCATCTCGAGCTGGTTCAACCTGTATGGCACTCTCCAGACCGTGCCTTCCAGCAGCGGCTCGCGCGTGGGGCTGGACATGAAGCGATAGACGTAGGTCTTACTGCGCACGACTCGCCGCGGCTCGAAGCGCGGCGCCGAGCGCGCCGCGCGTAGTACCGCAATTTCTTTCGGCAGCGCGCGGTTGAGCGCCAGCACCCAACCGCGCGGCTCGATATCGCGCGTCGCATCGAAAGCGACGACTTGACCGCGTGCGTGAACACCTGCGTCCGTACGGCTCACCCCACGCACGCTGCTGGCGCGCGGATCCACCGTGGCGATCGCGCCCTCGAGCTCACCGGCGACGGTGCGCGCATTGGCCTGCTTGGCGTAACCCGAGAAGGGCGTGCCATCGTACGAGAGCGTGAGCAGCACGCCGAACAGCGAGGGCTCGTGCGCCGCGGGCGGCGCGGTCATGCGCTACGAGCCGCCGGCGCCGGCGTCAGCACCACCTTGTCCGGTCTGGTTCCCACCGCTCGAAGTGCCGGCGGTGGTCGTGGTCGAGCCACCGTTGGTGACGAAGCTGACGGCGTGACCAAGCTCCGTCACGCACGGATTGCTCGCGTGCGGAGAACCGGCGCTGCCGAGATCGTCGAGCGGCAGCGGATCGACCACGCCGTCGCCGTCGGTGTCGGAACACCTCGTGGGTAACTTTTCGCCGCCTTCGTCGCAGGCAGACGCACTGACGACGAGCAGAGCCACGAAGGCGACTTTCGCCCAAACGGGCAGCGAGCGGAGGCGGCTCATCGTTTCGGCATGAATCTCAGCGGAACATTGACCTCAGCGCAACCCCCTTGTGGCGCGGGGAAGGTCGAGCCCGCAAATCTATTGACCACGCAGTTGCTCACGCCGGGGTCGCGTAGGCCGTCGCTCACCACGCGGGCGCTACAGACCTGCCCGCCCGGGCCAACCTTGACACCGACGGTCAGCGTGCCTTCGAGCGTGGGATTGCTGCTGAGCGCCTTCTCGTAGCAGCTGCGGGACTGGCCCGCGCGTCCGGAAAGGGCGCCCGTGAGCGCGCCGGTCGCGGTGCCCGTGCACTCCTTGGCGCAAGGATTGGGACCGCCGCTCCCCTTGGCCGTCTTCTTCTCCTCCGGCTTCAGCGCCTCGGGCTCGGCAGGTGGTGGCGGGGGCGGGGGCGGGGGCTCGTCGAGCACTGGCGCGACCGAAGTCGTCGCGACGGGTTGCGTGTCGGTCTTGGCCTGTTCGCCGCCACCGCTAGTCACCTTCCATACGATGAGCCCCCCGATCAAGAGGAGCATCAGGACGGCTGCAATGATGATGGGGCCGCTACCGCCCGATTTGGGCGGCGGCGCGATGCTTTCGGCCATGGTGGCTCTCTCCGAAGAATGCGGGGCGGTGGCGGACTATAGCTACCCCCTAGGCGGCACGCGAGACTTTCGGCTTAAGCCTCCGAAGTTCCTGGAACGTCGGCCGGTCCCAGCTCCAGACTGAAAAAAGTGACACCCGTATCTCCCCACTGGCGCTGATCGATGGTGCAAAGCGCGCCGCTCTGCACCGTGTCGGCATTTGGCAGCGAAGGTGGGAATTTGGCGCTGTGCTCCAGCGCGACACGGGCGTGAGGTGCCAGCGCGCCCGCCGCGACCAAAGCCTCGAGCTCGCCGCGCGCGCGCTTTACATCCCTCCAGGGTGGATCGCATAGAACCAGGTCGAAAGGGCCCCGCGCCACCAGCTTGGCCCGCGCCGCCTCCACGCGCAGGGGCAGAACCTCCGTCTGACCATCCAGCCCGAGCCGAGTCAGATTCTCGCGCAAGCAGGCGAGCGCCGGCCGGTCCGCTTCGACGAACACTGCGCGCGCCGCGCCGCGCGAGAGCGCCTCGATGCCGAGCGCGCCGCTGCCCGCGTAAAGGTCGAGCACGCGCGCGCCGCGCACATTGCTCAAAATCGAAAACAGCGCTTCCTTGACGCGGGCTCCGGTGGGCCGCGTGGCGTCACCCGCTGGCGCCTTGAGTGGACGACCGCCAAGCCGCCCCGCGACTACCCGCACGCGCTGAGCTCCGCCAGATCAGGGCTCATGTCGTTTCGATCTTGCTCCACATTTGGCGGCGCATGCGTTGGCGCCGGCGATCCTTGGCGGTGATGACATGCGCCGCGCTACATGCGGCGAGCAGCTCGCCCTCCTGACCCAAGCCTGGTAGCACCGTCTTGCCCACCAGGTACGTGCCGGGAACCGGACCGCGCACTGGTTCAGCGGCAAGCTCCAAGTAGCCGGCAGGCTCCGTGGTCCAAAGCCGCTCCATCGGTTCCGGCGCGGCGCTCGCGCCGTGCAGGTGAGCGCGCTCCGCCTCACGCCGTATGCCGCAGCGAAAATCCCAGAGCGGCAGGCCGTCGTGCACGGAGTCGACCAACTCGAGCGCGCGCGACAGGAACGGCAAATGCTCGCGTAGCGTCGACAGCACGGCATCGCGAGCCTCGAGCAGCGTGAGCGCGCCGCGCGCTGGCAGGATGGCTTCGGCGACCAGCAGTGTGCCCTGGGGATCGGCATCAGCGTCGTCGAGAGCGCCCGGCGATAGCCGCGACAGGCGCAGCGCGGGACAGCGCGGATCGCGCTTGGCATAGCGCTCCGGCACCAAGAAGGATTCGATCGGGAGCAGCTCTGGCAGCCCCGAGGTCTTGATGCGCAGACTGACCACGAAGCGAGATGCCTCGGCGCGCAGCTGCGGCCAGTCGTCGCGTGCCTGCTTGGTCACGCCCTCGCCGCTGGCCAGCTCCGCGACCGCTTCCCCAGACTGATCGCAGACCACCGCGCTCGACCCGGTGGCTTCACCCTCCCCGTCCTCCAGCACACCCACCGCGCTGCCGCGCTTGACGACAATGGAGGTGGCGCGGCGGTCCATGGCCACCACTCCGCCGTGCGCCTCGATGCGTTCTACCAGAAAATCGCACAGCTCCTGCTCGCTTTGCAGCAGCGTCGACACGCCGCGGGTCCACACGCCGTGCAGACGCGCCAGGCAAAGCGGCGGCAGGCGATCCGCTGGCAGCGCCAGGTGCGTCGCGAACGCCGCCGGAAGGAGCAGCACGTCTCGAAATGGATGCCCGCTCGGAAACTTGCTCAGCAAATCGGTGTTGCGGTCGGCCTTGACGTAGGGCAGGGCGGCCGCAACGCGTCCGGTTTCGAAACGTTCCCAAAGCGAGCCTGGGGGCCACACCGCGTCCTTTTCGAAGGCGAGATCCGTGACCGCGTTGACTTGCGCGATCGTGGTGTAGAGCTCGTCGACCAGCTGCCGGACTTCCGGAAACTCGCGCTCGATCTCGCGCACGAACAGCTCCATGTCCGGCGGCACTTCCAGGCGACGGCCAGGCGAGAGCCAGCCGAACATCGGATCGAGCGGCTCCATGCGCCGGCGGAATTGCTGGCTTTGCGCCAGCTCATGCAGGATGCGCCGGAACACCGGCGACGAACCGGCGAGAAACGTGAAGGGTCGCCGCGCCAGCACGCGCTGGTCGTAGCGGTAGAGCTGACCCTTCTGGCCCTGACCCAGCACCAGCACGCGGAAGTCGCGGCGCGCCAGCACCGCCGCGCAGGCCAGCGAGCCCAGGGAGCGCCCCAGCACGATCACGTCATAGTGCCGCGAGGTCACGGGCGACTTTTAGCATGATTCGTTCTCGAATCATGTGGCCCTCCCACGAGCACGGCGCTCCGGCGCCGACGCACGGCGGTCCGGCGAGAACGGCTCGAGTCGCAGCGGTGGCCGCAGCCCGAGCACGCAAGCCGCCACGATGCGAGCCGAAATCGGCGCAAGCAGGATGCCGTTGCGGTAGTGCCCGCTCATCATGATCAGGCCGCCAAGGCTGGCGCTCGGACCGAGCAGCGGCAGCTCATCGGGCGTGTAAGGGCGGAAGCTCGCCCAGCTGCCGAGCAGCTCCGCGTCGGCCAGGGCTGGCACCAGGCGGATCGCCGCGCTCAGCAGCTTGGCCACTGCGCCGGCCGTGACCTCGCGCCTGAAGCCCACGAACTCCAGCGTCGAGCCGACCAGCAGCCGGCCATCCGCGCGCGGCACCAGGTAGCAGTCGGGCCCGAACACCACCGACGACAACAGCGGCACGCTGGTCTTGAGCTCCACGATCTGTCCGCGGGCGGGCACCACGCGCGGCGTGCGCTCGGCCGGCGCCGCGACCAGGCTGGTCCAGCTGCCTGCGGCCAGTACGACGTGGCTGCCGCGCACCAGATCGCCGTCGTCCAGCTCGACCCCGGCTGCGCGCCCGCCTTCGAAGGCGATGCGCTTGACGAACGACCCGCTGCGAAACTCGGCACCGCACTGCTCTGCGGATACGCGCAGCGCTGCCAGCAGCGCGCGCGGATCGATCAGCGCATCCGCTTCGAAGCGCACGCCGCCCGCGAGCTTTTCGGAGAGCGCAGGCTCGCGAGTGCGCAGGGCACGAGCCGCCAGGCGCTCGAGCGGTAGCTTGGCCCGACCTTGCCAGGCGACCTCGCGCAGCAAGCGCCTTACGGCCACTCTGTCGTAACCGACCTTGAGCACGCCGGCGCGCCGGTAACCCACCGCGATGCCCGAGCGCTGCTCCAGCTCTCGTACCCACTTCGGGTACAACTTGCGGCTCGCCAGGCCGAGCTCGGTCAGTGGTCCTGGAGCGTGAGCCTCGACTTGGGCCCCCAAGATGCCGGCGGCGGCGCTCGAAGCTTCCGCGCCTGGCACCGAGCGTTCGAGCACCGTGACGCTCGCGCCGCTTTTGGCAAGCTCGTAGGCTGCCGCGCAGCCCATGATGCCGCCGCCCACGATCACCACGCTCGCGGCGCGGCGCTTCTGGGCTTTGCTGCTCCGGCCCTTGGCCATGCCGGAAGGCTGTGGTTCAATCCGCGGCGGGGCGCAAGAGCCGCAGTAACCCGAACAGATTGAAGACGGCGAAGCCGAGCAGCAGCATGGCCACGCCGAGCGTCCAGCGCGTGGTGGCCGGCGCCTCTCCGTCGATCAAGAGCCAGGCGCTCTTCGGTAGTGGCGGGCGCCCCGCCTCCGCGATCGCGGAGCCGAGCTGCGACAGCCGCACGCCGCCCTGGTCGCCTGGCACCAACCGGCCCACGAAAGAGCTCGGGGGCACGAAGCGTTGGTGATCCGGGTCGTCGTCGTCGCGCGGCACCCGCACCTGAACCCAGAGCGTCTCGCTGCCGCTCACCCGCGACAGCCGGTACGAATCGCTCTCGAGCGGCCGGCGGTAGGCGATCGCTCCGCCAATCTCGAGTGCCCCTTCACCGTGCACCCAGGTGTTGGCATCGCTCGCGCCTGGTTTGAATGCGGAGAGCTCGCCCACGCCGCGCGGCGCTCCGCCGCGAAGCGAAAACGCGAGCTCGCCGCGCAGGGATCCGAGCAGCGCGAGCGAGGCGATCAGCGCAATACTCATCACTCCGAGCGTGAGCTTTCGCCACGGCCGGCGTGGAGCCGGCAGCGCCTCGAGCTCGGCGTCCGGCTCGCCCGGTGCAGGCGGCATGGGTGCCTGGTCATCGCTCATGGGGCGCGATCATAGACACGGGCCCGCGAGCGGTGTTCCAGCGCTTGAGCAAGTGCTCGAAAACAATCGGCTATTCTCAATTCAACTGAACCTTTGCCTGGAAACTGGACTAGCCTACGGGGTCGCCATGGCCGCTTCCAACAAGACGATCACCTGCCCGTCGTGTGGCTTCTCCAACATCGCACCGCTCGCGAACAATCGCTGCGTCTCATGCGGTGCCAAGATCGAGGATCTGAAACGCACGCTCTCTCGACAGGAAGAGCTCGAACGGCGCTATCAGCAAGAGGGCTTCAGCTTGCCGTGGTTCGGGGTTTCGATCGGCATCATCGCGGTCATGACCGCGGCGCTGGTGATGGGACTACCGATGGTGGTGCCGCTCTTCGACTTCGAAGGTTCGGCGGGTATGACCGTCGCGATCCCGGTTTGGTTCTTGGGCGGCATGCTGATCGGCCTGGTCTCGCCCGGGCGCACCTTCATCGAGCCGATGGTGGCAGTGTTCTTGGTCGCGCTACCCACCGCCTTCTTGCTCCACGCGCAACAAACCGTCAAGACGATGCCGGCGTTCATGTATGCGCTGATGTCGTTCTTGGGCGTGGTGTTCACGCTCATCGGTTCGTACATCGGTGAGCGGATCCAAACGGGCCCGCCCCCGAAGTCCAGCGATTGAGCAGGCTCTCGCGCGTCGGATTGGCGCTGCTCGGTCTAACGCTCGCCTGCAGCTCGGCTGAGGAGCAGGCAGCGCAGCGCAGCGCGGCTCAGGTGGCACGCGCCATCGAGGTGCTGCGCAATGCTCCCAACTCCGCCAAGGCGCAGCCGCTGGCGACGCTGGCGAGGCTGGGCTGCACCGGCGCCGACGTCTGCAAAACCCGCGACGCCTGCACTGCCGCCTACACCGAGCACGTCGACGCCTTGACCCTCACCGCCGCCGCCAAACAAAAGCTCACCGACGGCAACAACCTCGAGGCCGCCAAGCTCCTGAACGCTTCCGAGCAGAAGCTCGCAAACGCCGACGCCAAGGTCACAGCCTGCACCGACGCCGAAGGTTCCCTCCGACGCCGCTACAAGCTATGACACTCTCAGCTGACAACTGACAACTAACAACTGACAACTAACTCACGGCCGCTCGATGCAGATCTGCCCCTGCGTGCACTCGGTAATGCGCGCCAGTGTGTCGAACGGATTGCCGCAGGCTTCGGCTCGAATCTGCCCCATGCACTCGTCGAGCTCGTGCTGATTGATGCCGCCGGGGCACTCGCGCGCGTTCAAGTCGTCCTTCCAGTCGTTCTGGATCCTGGCGAGGCAATCTTGCATCGATGAGTAAGTCTTGTCGGCGCCAATGTTGCTGCACTTCTGCTCGCGATCGCAGCGCGCTCGCGCGATCTGATCGGCCGCCGGACGGGTGCCCGAGGCCGGGGTCATTTCGTAGCTGTTGAATTCGGAGGGGCTAGTGCGCACGGTTCTCGACGCGGTCTCGGGCTCGCGGTCCGAGGACCTGCTGCAGGCCAGGGCCAGCGTGGCGCTGGCTACCAACATCGCGATGTTCTGGTTCATGATGACTCCTTCGGCGAGCGCGTCCTGCATTCGACGTGCCGCGCGCAGGCGCGCCGCAGGGCCGGTTCCATGCGCCCAGGGTGGGCCGAGCCGACACGGCGGGGCGTTTTGCCCGCTTCTTCGAAGCTTGTGCTAAGACGCGAGCCGCCGTGTTCGAGGCTCTAGCAAAAGGATTTCGCGAGGCGCAAAACCGCCTGGCCGGGCTCACCGAGCTCAGTGAAAAGAACGTCGATGCCGCGCTCAAAGAGGTGCGGGTGTCGTTGCTCGAGGCCGACGTCGAGCTCGGTGTGGTGCGTCGCTTCCTCGAGGCGGTAAAGAGCAAGGCGCTCGGTAGCACCGTCCAGACGCGCGTGCGGCACCAGGGTGAAACCCATCGCGTCAGCGCCGGAGATCAGTTCGTCAAGATCTGCCACGACGAGCTGGTCAGCATGATGCATCACGACGCCGAGCCGCTGAGCTTTGCAGCCAGCGGTGCGACCGGCATCATGATGGTGGGCCTTCAGGGCTCCGGTAAGACGACCACCGCCGCCAAGCTCGCGCGCTGGCTCAAGAAGCAAGGTAAGTCCCCGCTCTTGGTGGCAGCCGACATGCAGCGTCCTGCCGCCGTCGATCAGCTGAAGGTGCTCGGCTCGCAGATCGACGTGCCGGTGTTCAACATCCCGGGAGCGACGCCGTTGGCCATCTGCGAGGCCGCCGCGACGGAGGCGCAAAAGCTCAAGGCCGACGTCATCGTCTACGACACCGCGGGTCGCCTGGCGATCGACGAGCCCCTGATGGAGGAGCTCGGTGCCATCAAGAGCGCGGTGTGGCCCGACAACATCTTGCTCGTCATCGACTCGATGATCGGTCAGGACGCCGTAAAAACCGCCAAATCCTTCAACGAGCGGCTGGGCATCAGCGGTACGGTCTTGACCAAGCTGGACGGCGACGCGCGCGGCGGCGCGGCGCTTTCGGTCAAGGAGGTGACCGGAGCGCCGATCGTGTTCGTCGGTATGGGCGAGACCACCGACAAGCTCGAACCGTTCCGCGCCGAGGGCATGGCGTCGCGCGTGCTGGGCATGGGCGACGTGGTGGGCTTGATTCAGGACTTCGAGGAAGTCGTCGATCAGAAGCAGGCGGAAAAAGACGCCATGCGGATGATGCAGGGCGAGTTCACGCTCGAAGACTTTTTGAATCAGATCCGTATGATTCAGAAAATGGGCTCGGTGCGCGACTTGATCGAAAAGATCCCCGGGCTCTCCAGCATGCTGCCGCCAGGCGCCGCCGACCAGGTCAACGACGGTGAGCTCACCGACGCCGAGACGATCATCCTGTCCATGACCAAGCTCGAGCGGCATGATCCGCAGAGCTTGATTCGTGAGCCCTCGCGCGTGAAACGCATCGCCAAGGGTTCTGGCCGCACCGAGCAATCGGTGGGGGAGCTGGTACAGAAGTTCTTGTACATGCGCCAGATGATGGGCAGCATGGGTGGTATGGGCGGCGCTGGCGGTCTGCTCGGCGGCCTGCCGGGGATGGGGGGCATGGCGCGCAACGTCAGGCGCGCGATGAAGAGCGGCAAGATGCCCGAGGGTTTCCCGCAAGTGCCCGGCGGGATGCCGGGTTTTCCGGGCATGGGGATGCCGGGGATGGGGATGCCAGGTATGGGAATGCCGGGCATGGGAATGCCCGGCGTGGGCGTGGGCCAGCGCGGCACGCCCGCGATGCGAACGCTCAGCGCCAGTGAGCGCAACGCCAAGAAGAATCAACGCAAGCGCGAGCGTGACGCGCGCAAGAAGGGAAAGAGAAAGTGATGCGACTGCATGCTCTCGCCATGGGGCTGCTCGTGATGTGCGCGGTGGGTTGTGCGCGGTCATCCGCGCAGGAGGCCGAAGACAAGCCAGAGCTGACGCCCGAGCTGAAGAGTCTGGTGCTCGAGCAAGCACCGTCGGACTTGCCCAACCCGTCGTACCTCGACTTCGGCGGTAAGGCTCAGCTCATCGGCTACACGCTCGAGCCGCAGAGCCTCGCCGCGCCCGATAGCAAGGTTTCGCTCAAGCTGTTTTGGCGCTCGACCGGCGAGCTTGGCGAAGGCTACAAAGTTTACACCGAGCTCGTGACCCCGGCCGGCAAGCGCTTCGAGGTGGAGGGCTCGGGGCCGGTGCGAAAGGGCGCGCTCGCGCCGCCGAGCTGGGAGCCGGGCAAGATTTACATCGATGAGCTACCGATCACGGTGCCGGGTGAAATGGAGGCGCCGCGCTTCGCGATCGTGGTGGGTCTGAAGACCGCGCCGATCGCGCCCGAGCCGCCCGCAGCAGCCGACTCGGCCAAGGACGACGAAAAGAAGTCGGACGACAAGCCCAGCGCGGGGAGTTTCGGCGATGTCTATCTGCCCGTGTTGAGCGGGCTCGCCGACAGTCAGCACGGCGGTATCATCGCGACGCTCGGGACCGGCGTGACTCCGGGGACCAAACGCGCACGCACCGCGAAAGACGAAAAGCGCGCTCCCGGCGCCCTGCGGCGTCCGTCCGGGCCGCCCGGTAAGATGCCCGCCTCGGCCAAGCCGCGCGAGCCCGGCGCACGCCCGGCACCTCCCGCCGAGCCCGCCAAGTAGTCGTGCGGAACGCGCTCGGCTTGGCGCTATGCGGAGCGATCCTGAGCAGCGGTTGCAGCAAGCGGTCCGCGCCGCCGCCTGGGCTCTCGTTGCCTGCTGCGCCCAGCGCCATGCCGATGCAACTGGGCGTCGAATTCGATTCGGCCATCGAGCTGCTCGGCGGCAAGCTCGAACCAGCCAGCGGCTTGAAGCCGGGCAGTCGCGTGGAGCTCACGCTCTACTGGCGCAAGCGCGCGTCGATCGAGAAAGGCTACCGCCTTTTCACGCACATGCTCGACGAAGCCGGTGAACGCATCATCAACCTCGACGACATCGGCCCGCTGCGCAAGGTCGTGGCGGGCGAGCCCGCGCACCCGCCGAGCGCCTGGGACAAGGACGTGGTCTACGTGGACCAGCAAGCTTTCAGCGTGCCGCTGACGCTGCGTACCGATTCTTTCAGCATCGTGACCGGGCTCTTTCGCGGTGAAGAGCGGCTGAAGGTCACGCGCGGTCCGCATCGAGGCGAGCGCGCCGTGGTCGTGAAGGCGCAAGTCAATCGGCCGACCTCGTCGAGCGCGGCGCTGCCCCAGCTCTGGGTCCCGCGCCGTCGCGCCAATGCGGGGATCGTGATCGACGGCAAGTTGGACGACGCAGTCTGGACCACGGCCGCTTCCACCGGTCCGCTCGTCAATGTCGCAACCGGCGACGCACCCTCCGGCACCGACGTGGCCGGTAGCGTCAAGCTGGCCTACGACGAGCAGGCGCTGTACGTCGGTTTCGAGGTATTCGACGAGGATCTGCGCGGAGGTTTCGATCCCAAGCATCCTGATCCGCACTTGTGGACGCGTGACACCATCGAGATCATGATCGACCCCGACGGGGAGGGCGACAACTTGGACTACTACGAGATCCAGGTCGGGCCGCAGAACCTGGTCTTCGACTCACAGTTCGACAGCTACAATCGTCCCAAGGTCGAGCCCAGTGGTCCTTTCGGGCACCAGGAGTGGTCGGCAGGGCTTACGAGCGCGGTCGCGCTGCACGGCACACTCGACGACAACGAGGAAGACGACGGCTACGTGGTGGAGCTTTCGATGCCTTGGACGGCTTTCGGCAAGGCCAAGCGCGTTCCGCCCTCACCCAAAGACGTCTGGCACATGAACTTCTACGCGATTCAAAACAACGGCGGCGCTGCCTGGTCACCCATCTTGGGCCAAGGCAATTTCCACCTCGCCTCCCGCTTCGGACGCGTGCGTTTTAGCCGGTAGCGATTGCGGACGTGGCCGTTCGGCTGAACGGGGCTGGGGCCCCGCGAACAACGAGGCTGAGCCCCGTGAGGCGACAAGGGGTGTCCCTGAATTGGGATCGCCCGCGCGTGCCCGTAAACGTGCCCGATGGTCCGTAAGGAATCGTCGGGCCCGTTTTTTTGGGGTAGGCCGAGGTTTGTGGCGCGGGCTGGGCCCGCGCGCGCCGCGCCCAGCTGGGCGCGCAGCTAGGCTGACGGGTCCCAGCGCTGTTGTTGCGAGCCTTATTGGACGCGGGCGCTCAGAGCAACTTGCTTTCCGTTAAGGATGTGCGCCATAGGTCGTCCACGATCCAGCTGCATCCCACTTCATCGGCACGACCGCTCACGCTGTTGCATGGTGAGCTCCGCGTCGGTCATCGCCTCGACCGCCGCAACGTCGATGCCGAGCGACCTGGCGTCGCTGTAGACGCTGTGGACCTTTCCCGCGCTGACGCGATCCTCGGCCATGCGTCGCGCGATCCGAAAGCGACCGTCGTCGGTCGTCTGGAGGTCCTGGCCAAGCACCGTTGCCAGCAGCTCACTGGCCCGCTGCACCTCTGCATCGAGCTTGCGATCGTGCGGCACAGCAAGCAATGCTTGGCCGTCACGCGCCAGCGCATCCACCAACGCTTCGCGCGCTGCGGCATCATCCCAGTCGCGATGGTCGCCCGATATTTCCATTGTCCCCGACATGTGTGGCTACGCCGGACCCGGTAGCGGCTACGGGATCGGGGGCCGCTACGGGGCTACGGGGGAGCGGCCCGCCTACTGCTGCGGAATGGGGTGTGGGGATCGGCCTGAGACTCGTGCGAAAAACACCACTCTCCTAGACAGTCCCCCAGCGGTTTGTCTGGATCGCGCCGGGCAGGCGGCCTAGCTTGGTAGGTCAACCCAAGAGGAGATCTGTCACCCATGCAGAACGGGATCGTGCACGTAGCGGGCGGCGGCGGTTACCCGCCGGGTGGTGGTGGCCCTCCCGGCGGCGGATGGGGGCCGCCACCCGGCGCACCTCCCGGCGGCGGCGGTTACGGTCCGCCCCCTGGTGCACCTCCCGGCGGTTATGGTCCACCTGGTGGTGGACCTCCGCCTGGTTCACCTCCCGGTGGCTGGGGACCGACCGGGGGCAGGCCGCCCGGTGCGCCCGGCGGACCTCTGCCTGGCGGTCCAGGTCCTGGCTATGGACCTCCAGGCGGGCCTCCCCCTGGCGGTCCATTTCCCGGTGCTCCGCATCCCGGTGCTCCGCATCCTGGCGCTCCACATCCTGGCGCTCCGCATCCTGGTTACCATCCGCCCGGCGCGCCTCCCGGTGGAGGTCTGCCGCCCGGCTACCTTCCACCTGGCGCACCACCGCCGGGCTACGGGCCGCCTGGTGGTCCACCCGGCGGCGGCTACGGACCTCCCGGCGGAGCTCCACCCGGCTACGGCCCACCCGGTCAGCAACCGCCACCTCCTGGTGGTGGTCATGGCGGTGGCTTCAGTCCGCCCGGCGGTGGCCCGCCCGGTTGGGGCGCGCCCCCTGGCGGTCCAGGAGCCGGCGGTCCAGGAGCTGGCGGTCCAGGAGGCTATCCCAACGCCTATGCGCCACCCGCCGCCATGGCCGGTGTCGCGGGAGGTTGGTCGGCCACCGAAGCGATAGGATTCGGTTGGAACGCGCTGACCAAGAACTTCGTGGGCGTCAGCTTGCCGATCGCGGTGGCGGTCATCGCTAGCGTGCTGCCCGGTCAGGCAATCACCGGCCTCTACGCGGCGATGGCCACGATAGTTGCAGATTGGGTCGAGCCTTCGTTCATAGCCATCCTCAGTTACCTCGTCCAGGGCGTCTCAGCGCTGGTGGGCATGTTCGTCGGTAGCTACATGGCCGGCGGCATCGCCAGCTTCACGCTCAAGGTGGCGCGGGGTCAGCCGGTGAGCTTTGGCGAGGTGTTTTCCGGTGGGCGCTACTTCGGTCGCATGCTCGTGGCCACCATTGGCTTGTACGTTGCCGTCCTGATCGGTCTCGTGCTGTGCGTGATCCCGGGCTACATCGTGGGGCTCGGGCTGAGCATGTACACCTTCGTGGTCGTCGACCAAGGCCTGCCCGGCATCGACGCGCTCAAGAAGTCTTGGGAAATGACCCAGGGCCACAAGCTGAACATCTTCGTGTACTTCCTGCTCGCTCTTCTGGTCTCCATCGCCGGCTTCCTGGCGTGCGGCATCGGCGTCCTGCTCGGCTCTTACCCGGTGCTGGCCGTCGGCTTTGCCTACATCTACATGAAGATCAAGGGTGAGCAGCCGCAGTTGGCCGGTTAGCTCAAATCCGCGTCTTTCACTTCCAGGACCAGTGCGTAGACCTCGCGGCGCGCGCGGCCGCTGATCGCCGCAAGGTGGTCAGCGACCGCGCGCACGCTGGCGCCGCTCGTGACGAGCATTCGCGCCTGTTCGCGCAGCTCCTGGTCGCTCGAACCGAGCGCTGGCTGCGGCGCCGTCTCACCGAGCACGATCACCGCTTCACCTAGCCACTCGCGCTGTCGGTCCGCGAGCTCGCGCAGGCTCCCGCGTATGACTTCCTCGTGCAGCTTGGTCAGCTCTCGGCACACTACGACTTGCCGCTCTGGTCCCAGCGCCGCGAGATCGACCAGCGACTGCTGCATGCGGTGCGGCGCCTCGAACAACACCACCGGCAGTGTTTCTTGACCGATGCGCGAGAGCAGCGCCTTGCGACCGCTGCCCTGCCGCGGCAGAAAGCCCAGGAACACGAAGGGTCCGCCGACCAGCCCGGATAGCGCGACCGCTGCCGTCAGCGCGCTCGGGCCGGGCAGCGCGGTGATGCGCGTGCCGGCGCCCTGCGCGGCCTGCACCAGCGCTCGTCCGGGATCGCTCACGCCCGGTGTGCCCGCGTCAGTCACGTAGGCCACGTCTTGCCCCTCGCGCAGCAGCCCCACGACGCGCTCCACCGCCTGCGGCGAAGCGTTGGCGTCGAGCGCGTGCAGCTGCTTGCCGGTGATGCCGAGGTGCGCCAGCAAACCGCGCGTGCGCCGCGTGTCCTCCGCCGCGATGTGCGACACACCGCGCAGCACGCTCACGGCGCGCTCCGTGATGTCGGCCAGATTCCCGATCGGCGTGGCTACCAGGTGCAAGGTGCCTTTGTTGGTTTCGCTCATGGTGGGGTGTTTCGGGGTTGGGGCCCCGAAACCTGAGGGTGGGGCCCCAGGAATTCACTTCCTGGGGCGGGAGCTGCGCTCCCGAAGGAAGGTAGTAGAGACCCATCCCTCAAAGGGATGGGCTCTATGCCAGCTCGACCGCGTCGCCCAACGTTTGCTTCAAGTAGTCGCGCAGCTTGCCGGTCAGGCGCGCCTCCAGTTGCCGAACGCGCTCACGCGAAACACCGAACTCGTCGCCCAGCTCTTGCAGCGTGAGCGGCTCGTCGGCGACCACGCGCTTGTCGAAAATGATCACGTCCTTGCCGCTGAGCGTGCTTCGGAACTCGCCGAGCCGTTCGTGCAGCAACTCCGACAGCTCCGCGCCTTCGGCGATCTGATCCGGGGTGCTGCCGGGCGCCGGCATCAGCTCGACGCGTGACACCGCGCGGCCGTCGCTCTCGCCGACGCTGGCATCGAGCGAGGCGTCGGCACGCGACAGACGCTTGTCCATCTCGGCCACCTCGGTCTCTGCCACGTTCAAGCGCTTGGCGATCTCCGCGTCGGTCGGCTCGATGCCGAGCGCGCTGAGCCGGGCCTTCTCCTTGCTCAGATTGAAAAAGAGCTTACGTTGCGCCTGGGTGGTGCCGAGCTTCACCAGCCGCCAGTTGTTCAGGATGAAGCGCAGCATGTAGGCGCGGATCCACCAGGCCGCGTAGCTCGAAAGCTTCACGCCGCGGTAGGGGTCGTATTTCTTCACGGCCTGCATCAAGCCGATGTTCCCCTCCTGGATCAGATCCATCATGTTCTTGTAGGCGCGGCGGTACTCGTAAGCAATTTTCACCACCAGCCGCAGGTTCGCGGTCACCAGCCGGGCTGCCGCCGACACATCCTCGGGATTGTGGTGGTAGCTCACCGCCAGGCTGTGCTCTTCCTCCGGGCTCAGCAGCGCGTGGCGCTGTACTTCACGCATGTAGACGCTGAGCGGATCGAAGCGCCTGATCGAATCGGCGTTGCGTTCGATGGCCGTCATCGGCTCATCCGCGCCGCCTGCAGCTGCTTGCCCGAGCTCCGCCTCGTCAGCTTCGACCAGCGCGTCCTCCCCCTCGTCCAGGCCCGGCGACGAATCGAGCACCTCGGCATCGAACGTGACGTCGCTCGCGTCCTCCTCGTCGAGCTCCTCACCGTCCTCACGGTCATCACCCGCCTTCGCGCTCGGCTGCGCCGGCGCCTCCGTCGCGGCTTCGGCAGATTTCTTCACTCTCTCGGCATCCCGCTGGTGGTCCGGACGGTCCTTCGGAGCCTTGGCCACCTGGGGCTTGGGATCTTTGCTGGCGGTCACGGTGTGCTCAGGCTGGGAGGGCAGCGTGCGTCCCGTCCGTAGGGACGTCAAGCCGAGGGCGTGTCTGGCCGCAGTGAGCCGCCTTGCCTCAGTCGTGCGACTTCTGATGAGAGTGGATAACGCGATCGCGAGTCTCGGTTCGAGCAGGGCGGGGGCCAAGCGGAAGGATGCCGATCTCTCATGCCTAGGAGCGAAAGCGGCGAGCACTCGATCGGAGCTTTCACCTCCGACAGAGATTCGGTATGTGAGTAGCAGCTCACCATGCCGCGGTCACCGCAGCCCAAGGGGGCTCCTGTTCAGGAGCGCTCGCCCGAGAGCGATCCTCGTTCGTCGAAGCTTCGCTGGTCCGTGCAGCGCATGGCGTCGCTCGGTCGCCTGGCGGCCGGCGTGTCGCACGAGATCAACAATCCGCTCGCCTATGTGCTCGGCAGCATCGAGCTACTCGAGCGCGGGCTGGCGGAAATTGGCTCGCTCCATCCCGAGGCGGCGCGCACCGGACAGATCGTCAGCGACTCGCAGGTCGCGCTGCAGAATGCCAAGGATGGCGTGGAGCGCATCCGCGGCATCGTCAAGGACCTGACCACGTTCTCACGCGCCGTGCCCGATTCGCGCCGACCAGTCGACGTAGAGGCCGTGCTCGAGTCGACTCTGAAGCTGACGTGGAACGAGCTGCGCCACCGTGCGCGTGTGATCAAGAGCTTCAGCGGCGTACCGGACCTGCTCGGCGACGAGGGCCGGCTCGCTCAGGTCTTCGTCAACCTGATCCTGAACGCGAGTCAGGCCGTGCCTGACGGCAGGCAGGGCACCGTCCGAATTTCCACTGCCAGTGAAGGCGGACGTGTCTCTATCTGCGTGGAGGACGACGGCGCCTGCATACCACCGGAAGACCTGCCGTACGTCTTCGAGCCATTTTTTGCAACGGAGCGGCGGAGCTGGGCACCCGGGGACCCTTGCCGTCCGGAGCAAGGCGGGGCCGGCCTGGGACTCGCGATTTGCAGGAATATCGTGACGGCCCTTGGCGGGACTATTACTGTTAGCAGTGAGCCCGATGCAGGGACACGCTTCACCGTGACCCTGCAAGCGGCCGGGGCAGAGACCCGGGCCGAAGGGAATCGGGCCCATAGCCGGGAACGTGTGATGAACCGCGCTCGCATCTTGATCATCGATGACGAACCCCTGCTGGGGCAGACGCTGCGCTTTGCGTTCCAGGAGAAGCACGACGTCGAGGTTGCCGCGAGCGGGCGTGCGGCGCTGGAGAAGCTTGCCACCGATTCCAACTTCGACTTGGTGCTGTGCGACTTGATGATGCCCGACGTGAGCGGTGAGCACGTCTACCGCGCCGTGAGTGAGCACTCACCCGGGCTCTTGCCGCGCTTCGTTTTCATGACCGGTGGTGCCTTCACCGAGCGCGCTCAGGAGTTTCTGGCGCACTTCGACGGCCACCAGCTCGAGAAGCCCTTCAACATCGACGAAGTCGAGCTGCTCCTCTCGGAACTGTCCGCCGCCGGCGCCGCCTAGCACTACTGCCGTAAATTCGTGATTTTGGACTATACGTTGGGGTTACAGGAAACTCGGTACCCCAATAGCTTGAGATTAAGTCGAGATTTACGGCAGCAATGCTAGGCTCGAGTTGGGCGATTTCGCCTCGGGAATTGTAGGGCTGTTGCGGGTTTCTATATGGTCGTGTGAGCGAGCAGACCACTCGAAATGTCCGGCGGCTCATGCATACCCGAACCCAGCAGGCGCCCGCTCCGCCGGTT
>DATEDZ010000320.1:0-7043 GCA_035281385.1 Polyangiaceae bacterium | reverse complement strand
GAACGCGACCTCCACCCGAGAGGTCGTGCGCCTCGATTGCGGAGAAGTCTGCCGCGAACGCAGCGCGGGCCCCGTGGTGCTGCCCAGCATCGGCATCGAGGCCGGGTTCTGACGAACGTGTTGTTGGCATCGGAGCCTCCTTCCACGCTCAGCCCTTGGTGCGCGACGCGGTCACGCCGTACTCGTGCAGACGGTACTGGATGGTGCCTCCAAGGACCTTTCTAACACTAGGACCGACCGCTCCCGACCGCAGCAGAGCTCGAATCGCCCTGCCGCGGGAAAATCCCCGTTTTCAGAACTTCTAGCAGGTGAGCGTAGTCGACAGGCTTGGTCAGCACCTCGGGAGGCGGGCTGCCCAGTGCGGCTGGCGCGAGCAGATTCGGATCGCGTGCCACGAAAATGACTCGGAGCGCGGGGTGCTGCGCGCGCCCGAAGCGCGCCACCGCTGTGCCGTCAGCGAGCGGGAGCTTGAGCTCGCTAACTAGAGCATCGGGTAGCGGACCGCGAGCCAGCCGGGCAATCGCGGCCGCTCCGTCGCGCGCGACTTCAACATCAAAGCCGTCGTCACGGAGCAGGTCCGCCAGTCGCTGGGCGGTGCGGAAGTCTCCGTCCACCAGCAGCACGTTGCGCGAACGGGGGTTGTGACTGCCAGACATGATTCGACGTCGAGTCTGCAAGGAGCTGGCCAGCGTCAGCGCGCTAGATCGCCTTCGAAACGACGGAAATCGCCAAGCTGTGAATGTGAATCACAGCGGTGACTGCCTGGTCCGACGCCAAATTTTCGGCCGCGCGCAAGAATTGCGCGACGGCCCGCTGCCGCTGCGGCCACTTGACGCGGTTGGCACCCAGCTTGCTTGGTGCGGCGGCCATGACTCCCGAGCATTCGGCGCTCGACGCGTACCTTCGCGCCGCAAACTATCTAACGGTCGGCCAGATTTACTTGCAGGACAACCCCCTGCTGCGGGAGCCGCTGCGCCCGGAGCACATCAAGCCGCGCTTGCTCGGGCATTGGGGCACTTCGCCCGGTCTCAATCTGCTCTATGCACACCTGAACCGCGTCATCCGGCGTGACGACCTGAACATGTTGTTCCTGGCAGGTCCCGGACACGGCGGCCCCGCGGTGGTCGCCAACGCGTACCTGGAGGGCACCTACTCCGAAATCTATCCCCACATATCGCAAGACGTCGCAGGCCTGCGCCGACTCTTTCGACAGTTTTCGACTCCTGGCGGGATTCCGAGCCACGCTGGACCGCAGACGCCCGGCTCTATCCACGAGGGCGGCGAGCTCGGTTACGTCCTGTCGCACGCTTTCGGCGCCGCTTTCGACAAACCCGATCTGTTGGTCGCGGCGGTGGTGGGCGACGGCGAGGCCGAGACCGGGCCCTTGGAAGGCGCGTGGAAGGGCATCAGTTTCTTGAATCCCGTGCGCGACGGTGCGGTGCTGCCGATCCTGCACTTGAATGGTTACAAGATCGCCGGACCGACCGTGCTGGGCCGCTCGAGCGATCAGGACGTCGGACGGCTGCTCTCCGGTCACGGCTACGACGTCCTTTTCGTCTCAGGTGACGAGCCCGCAATCGTGCATGCTCAGCTTGCCCAGGCGATGGATGCTTGCCTCGGTAAGATTCGTGGCATTCAACGTCAGGCGCGCGAGGCCGGACAGGTCGACAAGCGGCCAGCTTGGCCTGCGATCGTCCTCAGGACGCCCAAGGGCTGGACTGGACCACGAGAAGTCGACGGCAAAGAGGTAGAAGGAACCTTCCGCTCGCACCAAGTCCCGGTAGCCGATGTGCGAGCTAACCCTGCCCACCTCGCGCTCCTCGAGGAGTGGTTGCAGAGCTATCGGCCGCAGGAGCTCTTCGATGCCAGCGGCAGGCTCCTACCCCAGCTCGCCGAGCTGGCCCCCCGCGCAGAGCGACGGATGAGCGCCAATCCGGCCGCCAACGCCAGCCAGAACGGCGAGGTCCTGCACGTGCGCCCCCTCCAAGACTATGCACTGCCGGTCGAGCAGCCGGGCCAGGCACTGCATGAGTCGACACGGCAGTTGGGCCTGATGTTACGCGATCTCTACCGCGACAATCCGCGTAGCTTTCGCCTGTTCTGCCCCGATGAAACCAACTCCAATCGGCTCGGCGCGGTGTTCGAAAGCGAGCAGCGTTGTCTGATGCAGCCTGCGCAGCCGGGTGACGACCACGTGTCACCCGAAGGGCGCGTGATGGAGGTTCTGAGCGAGCACAACTGCCAGGGCTGGCTCGAGGGTTACACGCTGACGGGCCGTCACGGGCTGTTCGCCACCTACGAAGCCTTCGCTCTGATCGTCGCGTCGATGGCGACGCAGCACGCCAAGTGGCTCGAGGCCTGTCGCGAGCTACCGTGGCGAGCCCCGGTGCCGTCGCTCAACTACCTGCTCACTTCCACGTGCTGGCGCAATGACCACAACGGTTTCAGTCACCAGGGGCCCGGCTTCATGGACACCGTGCTGTCCAAGAAGGGCAGTGTTGCACGCGTGTACTTGCCACCGGACGCCAACTGCCTGCTCTCGGTGGCCGAGCACTGCCTGCGCAGCAAGGACCACTTGAATCTGATCATCATCGACAAGCAGCCACAACTACAATGGCTCGACCTGGCGGCAGCGCACCGGCACTGCGAGGCGGGGGCATCGGTCTGGGATTGGGCCAGCAGCGACACGGGAAAGGCGCCCGATGTGGTGCTGGCGTGCGCCGGCGACACGGCGACGCAAGAGACGCTCGCGGCGGCGGCCTGGCTGCGGCAGCGTACGCCCGAGCTCCTGGTTCGGGTGGTGAACGTGGTCGACTTGATGACGCTGGCTCCGCCCGACGCTCATCCGCATGGCATGAGCGATGAACGCTTCGAGGAACTGTTCACGGCCGACACGCACGTCGTCTTTGCCTTCCATGGCTACGCCGGCGCCGTTCACCAGCTGCTGCACGGTCGCCTCAATCCGCAGCGTTTTCATGTCCGGGGCTACCGTGAGGAGGGGACCACGACGACGCCGTTCGACATGGTCGTCTTGAACGAGACCAGCCGCTTTCATCTGGTCATGCTAGCCCTACAGCGCAGCGCAAGATCGCTTGAGACCGCCGAGCCACTGCTCCGCGAGTGCCGCAGCATGCTCGCGCGACACCATGAGTACGTGCGCGCCTGCTTCGAGGACTTGCCAGAGATCCGCGATTTCCGTTGGCCAAGCTGAGGCACCGTGACCGAAATCGTCCTCGCGCTGAACGCTGGTTCCTCGACGCTGAAGTGTGCCGCGTATCGTATGATCGAAGGGCATCCCCGGGAGCTTTGGTCCGATAGCTTCAAGACCGAGGGTGCGGCGCCGGGCTCTGGCCTCGAGCTCACGCTCGAACGGCTTCGGCGAGAGGGTCTGCCGGTCCCCGCGTCGATCGGTCACCGCGTGGTGCACGGCGGGCCTAAATTCACGGCTCCTACCGTGATCGATGGGGTGGTGCTGGCGGAGCTCGAGAAGCTCGTCCCACTCGCACCACTTCACCAGCCTCCAGCCCTCGCGTTGATCCGCGCAGCTCTCGAGCTCTGGCCGAACGCGCGGCACGTTGCCTGTTTCGACACGGCGTTTCATCGCACGCTTCCCGAAATGGCCAGGCGCTTGCCGCTGCCCACCAAGCTCGATGCGGCGGGTATTCACCGCTACGGATTTCACGGGCTCTCGTGCGAGTTCGTGCTCTCCGAGCTCGGCGTGCCGCCACCCGCGCGCCTGCTCGTCGCCCATCTGGGCAGCGGCGCCAGCATTACCGCGGTTCGTGACGGCCAGTCCATCGACACCACCATGGGTCTCACGCCAACAGGCGGGATCCCGATGGGCACCCGGACCGGCGACCTCGATCCCGGAGTGCTACTCCACCTGCTGCGAGAACGCGGCTTTTCACTCGACCAACTCGACCGACTGGTCAACCATGAAGCTGGCCTCACGGCTCTGGCAGGTAGCGCGGAGGTGTCCGTATTATTGGCACGCGCGTCCACTCACGACGCCGCCGCGCTTTCGGCGCTACGGATGTTCGCGTATGCGATCCGAAAGCAGATCGGGGCTTACTTCGCTGCGTTGGGCGGCCTGGACTGCCTGGTCTTCACGGGCGGCATCGGCGAAAACGCTCCGCTGGTGCGCGAGCTTGCCTGTCAGGGTCTGCAGGCGCTGGGCATCGAGCTCGAGGATTCAGCGAATTTGCAGAGCGCCCCGCTGATTA
Source organism: Polyangiaceae bacterium (assembly GCA_035281385.1). Classification (GTDB taxonomy): domain Bacteria; phylum Myxococcota_A; class Polyangia; order Polyangiales; family Polyangiaceae; genus PMG-095. Next base: position 2,820 of record DATEDZ010000320.1, on the reverse strand, counting down.
GCAGCAAGACCTCACGTTGTCTGGTTCGAGTCGTCCGAACCAACGAGGCCCTGGTCATCGCGCGCGCCGCCTACGCTCTCGGTCGTGGCACGGGCAGCAGCGGTTAGCGCCAAAGCTGCGCGTTAGCAGCTGCGCCAGGTTGCCTGTCCTTGCAACACCCTGCATGCTTCGCGAGCCATGCCCAAGAGAAAGCAGCGCAAGCCGGCGCCGGATCGGCACAAAGCGCAAGACGGGACGCGTAGCCAGGCTGACATCGCGGCAGCCGAAGAGCACGTGCGAGGTATTCTGGCCTTCTTGGGCGAAAACGTGGAGCGTGAAGGACTCGTCGAAACGCCGGCTCGAGTGGTGCGCGCGCTGCAAGAGCACTTTTCTGGATACGCGCTGGACGCCGGTCAATACCTGGCCAGGACCTTCGAGGAGGTCGATGGCTACGATGAGCTCGTGCTGGTCAGCGACATCGAGCTGTTCAGCCATTGCGAGCACCACATGGTGCCTTTCGTCGGCAAGGCGCACGTAGCCTACGTTCCGGACGGTCGTATCATCGGCCTGAGCAAGGTGGCGCGAGTGGTCGACGTCTACGCCAAGCGCCTGCAGGTGCAAGAGAAGCTCACCAAGCAGATCGCAGACGCCATCCAGAGGCACCTGAAGCCGCAAGGCGTAGCGGTCATCCTGCAATGCCAGCACTTTTGCATGTGCTACCGCGGGGTGAAAAAACCTGGCTCGTGGACCACGACCAGCAAGCTCCACGGTTTGTTCCTGAAGGACCCTGCCGCGCGCATGGAGCTGTTCACGCTGATCGGTCTCAAACGCGAGATTGGCGGCGCGGGCGCGTGAGCGGCGTGCACGTCGCGGCCGTGGATATCGGCACGAATTCCGTACGATTGCTGATCGCCGAGCGGAATGGCCGCGAAATCGAGCGCCAAATGCGCATCACTCGGCTGGGACAAGGTGTCGATGTGACAGGGGCATTGGCTCCGGAAGCCATCGCACGTACCACGCAGGTGCTCGGCGAGTACAGAAGTCGCATCGAGCATTTTGGCGTGCAGCGCGTGCGAGCAACCGCTACCAGCGCGGCGCGCGACGCGGCGAACAGTCAGCACTTTTTCGATGCTGCCGAACACGCGCTCGGCGTGCGTCCCGAGCTATTGAGCGGAGACGAGGAGGCGCGCTTGTCGTTCGTCGGCGCGACCGCCGAGCTTTCGCCGCAGGACGGACCATTCCTGATCATCGATGTCGGGGGCGGCTCGACCGAGCTGGTACTGGGCACGACGGAGCCCGAGGCGCTCATCTCGCTGCAGCTCGGCTGCGTACGCATGACCGAGCGCCATCTCAAAGAGGATCCCCCCACGATGCCCGAGCTCGACGCCTGCATGGCGGATATCCGCAACCAGCTCGGCGTCGTGCGAGCGACCGTGGATATGCGGCGCGTGCGGTGCGTGATCGGCCTGGCGGGCACCGTAACCGCGCTTTCGGCGCTCGAGCTGGGCCTTTCGCATTATGACGCGACACGCACGCACCACAGCACGCTCACACGCCTCCAAGTCGAGACATGGTTCGAGCGCTTGAGCCGCATGGCTCTCGCCGAGCGACGCCGAATCCTGGCTGAACCTCAACGCGCTGACGTGATCGTCGGAGGAGCGGCGGTTCTGCTCACGCTGATGCGCGAGCTCGACATTGCCGAGCTCCTGGTGAGCGAGCACGACATTTTGGACGGCCTCGTAGCGCCTTCGGCCGCGTAGCTCGCGCGCGTCGCCAGGGTTCTGCTAGATTAGTGTCTCCATCCGATCGGATCTGGTGACTCGCATGACCGACAACGAAGCAGCCGACACGCTACCGCCACCAGGGCGCCGCAAGATCTTGTTGGTTGATGACTCTCAATTCAGCTTGTCGCAGCTCACCAAAGCGTTGGGGGACGAATACGACGTCATCACCGCCGCCGGCGGCGCGGAAGGGCTCGCTGCCTTGGAGCAACACAAAGTAGATCTGGTGATCACGGATCTGTTGATGCCGCACATCAGTGGTCTCGCCTTTTTGGGCCAGACCAGGCAGCGCCATCCCAAGGTGAAGATCATCGTCTCCTCGGCTGACATTCAAGATGGCACGGCAAACAAAGCGCGCGCGCTCGGCGCTTCGGCTTTCGTCACCAAGCCGGTGGATGCTGAAGAGCTGCGACGCGTGATTCGACTGGTATTGGTGCAAGGCGTGGCGCCGGCAGACCTTCCGATCGATCCGCGGTACACCGACGCGTTTCGCGAGATATTCAACATAGGCATCGGGCGCGCGGCCGGCGCACTCTCCAAGATCGTGTACGAAACGGTGAAGCTGAGCGTACCGCGTTTGGACATCCTGCGGCTGCGCCAACTCGACGAGGTTCTCGCAAGCTCGTTTCACGACGACCTGGCCTTGGTCAAACAGGACTTTTCGGGCTCCGCCGCCGGCACGGCCTACTTGCTCATGTCCAAGCAGGCCAGCTTGAAGCTGGTCAACGCGCTCGTGCACCAGAGCGATGACAACGACGAAGCTTTCGGCGATGCCGAAAAGGCACTGCTGACCGAAGTGGGAAACATCCTCATCAATGCCCTGGTGGGAAGCATGGCCAATACGCTTGGTATCGGCTTCGAGCTCGGACAACCGACCTGCGCCCTGGCCCAGTCCAAGGCGCTACAGCACGACAGCAAGCTGACGGGCTCCGACTATGTCATGTTCGTGGAAACGTTGTTCCTGCTGCCCGGCCGTCACATCGGCGGCAACCTCGTGATCCTGCTGGGCTCGGCCGAGATGGGTAAGGTCCTCAAGGGCATCGACCGCATGTTCTGAGCC
>DATEDZ010000319.1:0-16366 GCA_035281385.1 Polyangiaceae bacterium | reverse complement strand
AACCGGCGGAGCGGGCGCCTGCTGGGTTCGGGTATGCATGAGCCGCCGGACATTTCGAGTGGTCTGCTCGCTCACACGACCATATAGAAACCCGCAACAGCCCTACAATTCCCGAGGCGAAATCGCCCAACTCGAGCCTAGTCGATCTTGAGCAATTCCTTGACCGTGGCGATCACCTGCGGAGCCTGAATTGGCTTGGTGATATAGGCATTGGCGCCGAGCTGCAGGGCCCGCTGCCTATCTTCCTGAGAGCCTTCGGTCGTGATGATGACGATCGGCGTGTCTTTGTGAATCGGATCACTACGCACGCGCTTGACCAGCTTCAAGCCGTCCATGATCGGCATGTTGATGTCGGTGACGATGATGTCGTAACGCGCGGAGGCCAGCTTGCGCAGGCCATCCACGCCGTCGTCCGCCTCCGTGACGCGAAGGTTGCGAACACGGGCTAGCGCGAACACCAGAAGCTGCCGCATCATGGGCGAGTCTTCGACAATCAAGCAGGAGTATTCGGCCATGGTGCTGTCAGACGCTGAGGTCGAGGAACGCTTCTAGTCCAGGTAGCTTGCGATCGGTGTGCGCGAATAGGCTCGCGCTTACCAATGCTGCCGCGGCGTGTTGTCCAAGCAGCTTGAATAACTCGAAATCCACGGTATCGAAGCGTTTTTTTTGTGCCAGGGTGGAGAAGATCGCGATCACGCCGACGGTCTTTTCGTCGACGCTCAGGGGGATGATGGCGGCCGGCCGCGTAGTCGTACCCTGCGTCGGGTCAGCGTCGCTGACCTGCGCCGCGCCTTTGAGCAGCGCCTGACCGAGCTCCGAATCGGCAATTTTTATGGGCGTCAGCGAGCTGCCGGCGACGCCTTCGAAGGCGATGGGAATGAGCTCGCTGCTGTCGCTGTTGGCGAGGTACATGCAGTAGCGTTCTGCCCCGACCAGTTGAGCCAGCACTTCCTTGATACGTCGGGTTACACCGCGGGGTGACAGGCTGGAGTGCAGCTGATTGCTGGCCACGAACAGATTGGCGAGGTTGGCGAACTCGTGCTCGACCTCCTGCACGCGCGCCGTAAATTCGCTGTTTACCGCCTCGGCGCGATGGAAACGCGACAGCAGCTCGCGCTTCTCGGTCTCCAGTCGCTCGATCTTGCCAAGCAGCTCGCGAATGGCCTCGTCAGCTTCGACCTTGGCGCGCAGGCCGGCGTTTTCGGCTTCCAGATTGCGCAGCCGCTCGTGCAGCTGGTCCACCTCCGGCAAGAACTCTTCGGTCAGCTTCGAGCCCCTGGTGAATTTCTTGAGGAATTGATCGCGTTCGTTCTTTAGATCCGGCCCGGGCGCGTCACTGCCCAAGGGGCCGCTCTTCGTATCCTTCGTCATGACCAGCCTCCCAGTATAGACGTCAGCAGCGGGCGCTACAGAAGCTCCAAAACGGGAGAGCGACGCGTGTCTGAAATATCCAAGAGTTTCGAATCCTTATGGCGTTATAGATGTGGCGGCTGAGCTTGGCCGAAGTGGACTAAGATGGGGCGATCATGAGCGCCTCCGATCCGGCCACCATCAACCGACTGCTCGATGGTGGGGACATCGAGGCCGCCCGCCAGGCCCTGGGCCAGGTGCCACGGGCCGAGGAAGCCTACACGGTGGTGCGGGTGAAGCTCGAGCTTTACGAAGGCAGGCTACCGCCGCTCGCAGCGATCCAGCAGTTGGTCCAGCTCATGCGCAAGCATCCCGATTTTCCAGGCGCCAAGGAGCTCTACCAAGAAGCGTCGAACATGAGCTATCAGACGCGGCAGTCTTCGCTCGCGCACTCGCATCCGCCGCCGCCCGTGTCGGGGGATGACGAGAAGTAGTGGTCAGTGGTTGGTGGTTAGGGCGAGCCAGTCGCGGAGCTCGCCCGTGATGAGGCGGGGGGCGCGAGCGAGGGCGCGCAGGTTCTGCGAGCCGGTTAGTAGCATCGCGGCGCGGAGCTCGAGCTCGATCTGATCGAAGAAGGCCAGGGCGCCCGCCTTGCCGCCGCTTTCCAGCGCCTGTAGGGCCTTGCGGGCAATGCCGCCGGCGCTGGCGCCTAGCGCAATGGCCTTGGCAATCTCGAGCCCACTCGAGATACCACCCGTTGCGAAGATGGTCCGAAAACCGTGCGGCGCGCACAGCGCCACACTGGCTGCGGTCGGGATGCCCCACTCCCAAAACGCCTGCCCGAATGGCTTGCGCTCCGCGGCTGCGCGTTGGGTTTCCACCGCGACCCAGGAGGTGCCGCCAGCACCCGAGACGTCGACGTGCTCCACGCCGAGCTGCCGCACGCGCCTTGCCACGTGCCCCGAAAGGCCGCAGCCGGTCTCCTTGACCACTACCGTAACGCCCAAACCGAGCAGTCGCTCCAAAGTGGTGAGCCCGCCGCGAAAGTCGCGATCCCCGCCGTCCTGCACCAGCTCCATCGCGGGGTTCAGGTGCACGCAAAGCGCGTCCGCGCCCACGGCCGCGAGCAAATCCTGCACCTGCGCGTTCGACATCTGGCCGGCTTGCACGATGCCTAGATTTCCGAGCAGCAGCAGAGACGGGGCCACGTCGCGCACCGCGTAGGTGTGACGCTGGTCCGGGTGCTTGTGCATGGCGCGCTGACTGCCCAGACCGAAGGCGTAGCCGCGCTCCTCCGCGATGGCGGCAAGCTCCTTGTTGATGCGCTCCGCGCGAGCACTGCCGCCGGTCATGCCCGCGATCAAGATCGGTGCGCGCAGACGCTTGCCCATGATCTCGAGCGAGGTGTCGATCTCGCCTACGGCAAGCTCCGGCAGCGCGTCGTGCAGCAAGCGCACGTGTTCCAGCAGTGTCGTGGTCTGCTTGAACGCGACGTCACCCGAGGTCGCCAAATCCAGATGGTCGTCCTTCCGCCGTGAAATGTCCGCCATACTGCGCTTACTATCTCGCACGTGTGGTTACGCGCCGCCAGCATCTGCTGCGGAGATCGTGATCTGCTGCACCAAGACCCACATGTCTTGGTAGGCTCCTGCCGGCCCAATGCCCAACCCGTTCGTGGCACTGCTCAAGACCGTCCAGCCGGAAATCGAGCGCAGGCTCGCTGTCTTCCTGGATGCACGCGTGGAGCGGGCGCGCGCGCTCGGGCCGGAGGTCCTGGCGCTTTCACTGGAGGTCCGAAGGCTCGCGCTCTGCGGCGGTAAGCGCCTGCGTCCGGCCCTGGTCGTGGCCGGTTTCCGAACCGTGTCGTCCAGCGCCGCCCTCGAACCAGCCCTGATCGCCGGGGTGGCACTGGAGCTACTGCACACCTACTTCTTGATCCACGACGACTGGATGGACGGGGATCGCGTGCGTCGCGGTGGACCCGCGGTGCACGTCGCACTTGCCAAGCGCTTCGGCTCTGAGAGGAAAGGTGACGCCTCGGCGATCCTAGCCGGCGATTATGCGTTGGCACTGGCTTGCGAGGCGCTCTCGAGCGTGCACGTGCGCGCCGAGCGCTTGCGAGGTGCGTTCTCGGCGTTCGCGCAGATGCAGCTCGGCGCAGTCGCCGGTCAGCAGCTCGACGTCGTCGGCAAGGGGCGCAACGTGGAGCTGGGCTACGCGCTCAAGACCGGCAGCTATACCGTGGAGGGTCCGCTCCGGCTCGGCGCGCTGCTGGCAGGCGCGCGCGTGGCGACGCTGGCAGGGCTCTCGCGTTATGCCAGGCCGGCGGGCATCGCCTTTCAGCTGCGTGACGACTTGCTCAGCCTGTTCGGTGATCCGAAGCAGACCGGCAAGCCCCTGGCCAGTGATCTGGTGAGCGGCAAACAGACGCTATTGTTGCGACTCGCGCTGCGAAGCGCTAGGCCCGCCGAGCTGCGCGCGATTCGAGGCGTTCTGGGCGAGGCGCGCGCCAAGCCGCCCGAGCTGCGCCGGGCTTTGCGTGCCATCGACGCCAGCGGCGCGCCCGAGCGTGTCGAGCGACGCATCGCCGAGCTTTCGGCGCAGGCGCTGGCCGAGCTGGATAGCGGCATCGGCGCGCGGGGCCGTGCGCTCTTGATCGGCGCCACCGAAGCGCTATCGCTGCGGCGTTCATGACCATATCGGGTTCGACTTCAGATCCGGCCCAGGCTACGGCTTTCGGTCGTGGCAACGGCAAGACGGTGCTGCTCGGAGAGCACGCTGTGGTCTATGGCATTCCGGCCATTGCGGCCGGCATCAGCTTGGGTGCGACCGCGCGCGCAGAGCCGGCCCAGGCCTCCAGCATCCGCATCGCCGAGCGCAGCGCTCGGCCCGGGGACGGCTCCGAGCTCGGCCGCGCTTTCGAACAGCTGTGCGGCGCGCTCCGCGTCCGCCCCTATCGCGTCGAGGTGGAGGTTGATCTACCGCTCGGTTCGGGTCTGGGTGGCTCCGCGGCCATTGGCGTCGCAGTCGCGCGCGCCCTGTTGGCTGCGAGCGCGGAGCCGGAGACCGGAGCGCGCGTGCTTCAGGCCGCCGCGGTCTGGGAACGCGTGTTTCACGGCAACGCCTCGGGAGTCGACGCCGCTGCTGCGTACTTTGGCACCTGTATCTGGTTCACCAAGGCGTACGGACCCGAGCCGATCCGCGTCAAAACGCCGCTGCGCCTCGCGCTCTGCCTGGCTGGGCCGCCTGCGAGCACCAAGCAGATGGTGGAAAGCGTGCGCCAGCTCGGGGAACGCAAGCCCGACCTTTTGGGCAAGTCGCTCGCAGGCATCGAGTCCCTGGTGAAAAATGCCAAGCTTTGCATCGAAGCCGGCGACCTGAGCTCGCTCGGTCAGCTCATGAATCTGAACCAGATGCTGCTGTCCGGGTTGTTCCTGTCCACGCCCGAGATCGAGCGAGCCTGCGCGGTGGCGCGCGAGGCTGGCGCGCTGGGTGCCAAGCTCACCGGGGGCGGGGGTGGCGGTGCCGTGATCGCCCTCGGGCAGGAAAGCGTCGCAGCGATCGAGTCGGCCTTCCGTGCCGAGGGCTTCACCGCCTTTTCGGCCGAGATCGCGGCCTCGCCAGCGGGGCACCCATGACCGCATCGCGCAGCGCACGAGCGCGGGCCCACGCCAACATCGCGCTCGCCAAATATTGGGGCAAGGCCGACGTGCCACGCAACCTGACCGCGGTCCCGAGCTTGTCACTGACGCTGTCGGGGATGCGCACGACGACCGAAGTGACTTTCGCGCAGGAGCTTGCCGCCGACGAGCTCACGTTGGGTGGTGCTGCGCAGCAGGGCAAGGCTCTGCAGCGCGTCAGTCGCTTGCTCGCCGAGGTGCGCGGCCTTTCCGGAGTCTCGCTGTTCGCGCGCGTACGCTCGCACAACGACTTTCCCACGGCCGCGGGCTTGGCTTCGAGCGCCTCTGGTTTCGCTGCCCTGGCGCTCGCGGCTGCGCAGGCCGCGGGGCTTTCGCTGTCGCTCGAGGCCGTAAGCGCGCTGGCGCGAGCCGCGTCGGCATCGGCTGCGCGCTCGCTCTACGGTGGATTCGTCGAGCTCGCGGCCGGCGCCGAGACGGCCGCGCGTGTCGCACCGCCCGAACATTGGCCGCTGTGCATGCTGGTCGCGGTGACGAGCGAGGCGGCCAAAGAGACCGGCTCGACCGAGGGCATGCAGCACACCGCCGCCACTAGCCCCTACTATGCTGCGTGGCTCGGGGACGCGCCGCGTCTGTTCGAAGAGGTGAAGCAGGCCGTGCTGGCGCGCGATTTCGAGCGGCTCGCTCCGGCGGTCGAGCAGAGCGCGCTGATGATGCACGCCAGCATGCTGGCGGCGAGGCCCGCGCTGCTCTACTTCCGCCCCGCCACGCTGGCGGTCATCGAGCAGGTGCGCGCTCTGCGCCGCGCCGGTACCGAAGCATGTTTCACGATCGACGCTGGACCCCACGTCAAGGTGCTGGTGGCGCTCGGCGTCGCGGCTCGCGTGGAGCAGGCACTCGCGCAGGTGCCGGGCGTGCTGCAGGTGCTGGCGTCCGAAATCGGCCCCGACGCCCGTATCCTTGCCGAAGGCGAGGCCACGGAGGCTCTGGCGTGACGCGAGCCCGCGCACCCGGCAAGGTCGTGCTCTCCGGCGCCTACGCGGTGCTGCACGGCGCGCCGGCGATCGTGACGACGGTTGGGCGTTACGTCAGCGTTGACAGCGCGCGCCCCGCCGAGCTGGTCACGCCGGAAGTGCAAGCGGCGCTGGCAAACGAGGAGACGCCCTGGTTAGGTCGCTTCGCGCCGTGGTTCGACGCGTCCGAGCTCTGGGACGGCGACCGCAAGCTGGGTCTCGGTTCGAGCGCGGCGATCCTGATCGCGAGTCTCTATGCGCTGGCGCGCGATGTGATGCCGGAGGCTTCTGAGATTGAGCTGCGCGGCAGTATCCTGGGTCGGGCTGCTGCCGCTCACCGCTCAGCGCAAGGTGGTGGCAGTGGCGTGGACGTGACGGCCTGCTGTGTTGGAGGCACGCTCTGCTATCGGCTCGGGGCATCCGGCTCGGGCGCGCACGGGTTGCCTCTGCCGGCCGGACTGCAGGTCGAGCTATGGAGCTGTCCGGAGGCCGCCAGCACGCGGCAGCTGCTCGGCGCCGTCGCCGCACTGGGCGCGCGTGCCCCGGGCGATCACGACCGGCCCATGTCTGCGCAGGCCGCCGCCTCCGAACGAGCCGTGGAGGCCGCGACGTCGGGCGACGCGACTGCCTTCATCGCCGCGCTGCGCACGCAGCACCGCGCGCTTTCCGAGCTGGGTCGGGTTGCCGGCGTGCCGATCGTGACGCCCGAGCTTGCCGAGCTCGGGCCGGCCGCGGAGCGTGAAGCCGGCGTTCTCCTGCCGGCCGGCGCGGGCGGGGGCGATATCGCGCTGTTCGTCGGGCGCGCACCCTCGACCCCGGGGCTGCGCGCCTCCCTCGAGCAGCGCGCACACCACCTGCTGCCAGTCGCGCTTTCCGTGCCCGGCGTCGCGCTGGCCTAATTCGTCGTACCCTTCACCGGTGCTGGCATCAGCGTCAGGGTTGTGGTTTCGTGAAGTGCTCTATGGCTGCCCGCACGTTTGCGATCGGCGACATTCACGGCGAAACGTCGCACCTCTTCAAGCTCATGGGCTGTCTGCCCACGCTAACGCAGGAAGATACGCTGGTCTTCGTGGGTGACTACGTGGATCGCGGGCCCAAGTCGGCTGAGGTCGTCGAGTACGTGCGCACGCTTCCGGCGCGCACCAAGGCCAAGGTCGTGTGCCTGCGCGGCAATCACGAGGACGCCTGGATTCGCGTCGTCGAGCGCGGCTGGGACGAGTTCGTGCTGCCGCCCGGCAACGGTTGCCTGGCCGTGCTGCGTTCCTACTTGGGTGGCGAGCTCCCCAAGGAAGGCGAGCTGCCCAAGAAATCCGAACAGATGCCGCTCACCACCGGCAGCTTCCTGCCGGACGACGTGGTCGACTGGTTCAAGTCACTGCCGTACTGGTACGAGGACGAGCACGCCATCTACGTGCATGCGGGACTGCCGCGAGTCGCTGGCGAGTTCATCCATCCCAGTAAGGTGGCGGATCCGCAGGTGCTGCTGTGGCTGCGCGACGCCGACTTCTTCGCGAACTACCGCGGCAAGCTGGTGGTGTTCGGTCACACGCGCACCGAGTACCTGCCGCCGGAGCTCTCTGGCTACACGCCGGAGGATCCCAGCGACCTCTGGGCGGGTGAGAACTGCCTCGGCATCGACACCGGCTGCGGCAACGGCGGCTTCCTCACGGCCCTCGAGCTGCCGGCCATGAACGTGTACGAATCGCGATGACCGGCTCGCGCCTGCCCGGCTTCTACAAACTGAGCGTGGACGATAGGCGTGCCCTGGTTGCGGAGCGGTCCGGCGTGAACCTCGCCGTGCTGTGTAGCGCGCTCGAGTCGGGCGGCATCGACGCCGCCACTGCCGATAAGCTGGTCGAAAATGTGCTCGGCACCTACGCGCTGCCGTTCGGGCTGGCGCTCAACGTCCAGGTCAACGGTAAGGATCGCCTGGTCCCGATGGTGGTGGAGGAGCCGAGCGTGATCGCGGCAGCCTCGAATGCCGCACGCATGGCGCGGCGCGCTGGCGGCTTCAGCGCCGAGATTGGCGAGGCCTTGATGATCGCGCAGATCGAGCTGCGCGGTCTGGCCGACCCGGAGCTGGCGGTCCGGCGGCTCCAGACGGAGAGCGAGCACCTGCTTTCGATCGCCCGCGGCGTGGTGTCCAACCTGCTCGAGCGCGGCGGCGGCCCACGCAGCATCGAGCTGCGGCCGCTCGGTGAGGGGCGCGTCGTGCTCCACGTGCTGGTCGATTGCCGCGACGCGATGGGCGCCAACCTGGTCAACAGCATCGCCGAGGCCGTCGGTCCCGTGGCCGCCGAGCTCACGGGCGCGGAGCTCGGGTTGCGCATTCTATCGAACCTCGCCGACCGGCGCTGTGCGCGCGTCACCTGTCGCGTACACCCCGGTGACTTGACGTTTTCGCGCACGGGTCAGCCCGCTTCGCGCGCCGGCAGGCCGCCTCCGCGCAGCAATCCACCCGATAGCGGCCGCGACAGCGCCCCACCCATTTCCGATTCGGCAGCGCAGCTGTCCGGCGCCGAGATCGCCGACGGTATCGTGGCCGCCTCGCACTTCGCCGAGGCGGATCCGTACCGCGCCGCCACGCACAACAAGGGCATCATGAACGGCATCGATGCGGTCGTGATCGCCACCGGCAACGACTTTCGGGCGGTCGAAGCGGGTGCCCACGCGTATGCCGCGCTGTCGGGCCGTTACCGCCCACTCTCGATCTGGCGGCGCGACGGCCACGACCTGGTTGGCGAGCTCACGTTGCCGCTCGCGCTCGGCATCGTGGGCGGCACGTTGCGCGTGCATCCGACCGCGCGTTTGGCGCTCAGCTTGCTGCGGGTCGAGTCAGCCGATGATCTGGCGCTGGTTGCGGCGTCGGTCGGTTTGGCCTCCAACCTGGCGGCGCTCCGGGCACTGGCCACCGAAGGCATTCAGCGCGGTCACATGTCGCTGCATGCGCGCTCGGTCGCGGTCGCGGCCGGCGCCCAGGGTCCCGAGGTCGAAACCGTGGCCGCCCGCGTCTGTGAAGATGGCAGCATCACGCTGGAAGCGGCTCAGCGGGCGCTTTCCGCCCTGCGTGGGGGCTGAGCCGGCCCCCGGCCGCGTAGAGCTGCTTCAGCTTGAATCAGCGCGGCGGTCGCGGCATGGTGGGCTCGGTGCTGATCCGCCGCCGCCTTCGCCTCCTCGCCAGCTTGGCGCTCGCGGCAGTCGCCGGCGCGGTGACGCTGCCGGTCGCGGCAGGAATTCGGCAACCAGTCGCGCCCAGCTGGGGTTTGCTCGGCCCGCAACCCGAGCTCGACGAGCACAGCTGGCTCGGAACCGGTGTGCACCAGAGCCGCCCGTTTCGCCTGGTACCGGACCGCTCGCTGTTGCTGCTCTCGCACTACTTGTCGCCGGCACAGAACCACGTATCCGAGTGGCGTAGCTTCTTCCGTGGCAAGTATGGATTTTCGAGCTGGTCGTCGCGGCTGTCGCTCACCTGGAACCTCGGCAGCAGCGTACCGGAGCCCGCAGCGCTCAGCGTGTGGACGCGCGGCCCGTGCCCCAAGTGGAAGGTGCCGCGTCCCGTCCACATCGCACGTTATGACGGCGGTGAGCAGACCATGCTGCCGCTCATCGACTGTGATGGTGGCATCGCGCCGGATGCGATCGACGTGGTCAGCGTGCTCGCCCGCGCCCCGGGCGTGCCGCGCCCCGAGCTCCCGCTACCGCTCGAGCCGGCGGTCGACGCCGGGCCAGGTGAGTGGCTGCGCGACATCAAGCTGATCGAGCCGCGCCTGATCTGGGTGCTGCAGCAGATCGCCCAGACCTTCCCCCATCGCACCCTCTACATCATGAGCGGCTACCGCCAGGGCGGGCACAGCGGCTTTCACGGTAAGGGGCGCGCGCTCGACGTGCTGGTGGTCGGGATCCCCAACGAGCAGGTTTTCGCCTTGTGCCGCAGTCTACGCGACGTGGGCTGCGGCTATTACCCCCACAGCAAATTCGTCCACATCGACGTCCGTCCCTACGGCACCAACCGCGTCCTGTGGATCGACGACTCCGGCCCCGGCCAGCCCTCGCATTACCTCGACGGCTACCCCGGCGTCCTCGAGCCCGGTAGCGCCTGGCTCCCTCCGTAGCCGGGGCTTGGCTACCAACACGCTGCCCGCCTCGCTTTTCGCGTCCCCGCTCGGCCCCCCTCACAACCGGAAGCCGACTTACATTTTTGAATCCAAGCAGCCGGAGCGAAACGGCTCCGGCGCCAATGAGGCGCCCCTGCACGCGGCTTCTTGGATTCAAAATGTAAGTCGAGTTGCCGCTCACGAGCGGCGCCTGACCGGCGCAGGGGCGTTCGTCGAGCTCGCGGCGACGAAGCGGAGCGAACAAAAGGGACAAACCGCCAAGACCACCAATCCGATTGGCAGCCTTGGGCGGTGTCGCGCGGCCTCTGCCGTCAGGAAACGGTGGGCGGGGCTTCGAGGCCTTGACGCAGGAGCTGCAGGAAGGCTTCGTAGGCTTCCTTCACCTTCGCGTCGTCGCCCTCGAGGTATTCGGTGACCGAGAGACCATTGAGGACGGCGAGCGAAAGGGTCGCGAGGGCCTCGGCGCGCGACGAGCCCCCTTTTTGAGCTGCCGGACCGAGCGCGTCGCGGATCACGCCGCGGGCATCGCGATGCAGGCCGGCTGCGCGGCGCTTGAGCTCCACGTCGCGGCGAGCTGCGCTCCAGACCTCGATGTTGAGCCCGGTGCCGGTCTTGTTGTTCTGGACCGCGTCCCAAAGAGCACGCAGGGCGTCAGTGGTCTGGGCCACCGAGCCGTCACCGTTCTTGATCGCCTCGCGCAGGCGGTCCAGGTAGCGGTGGTAGGTGTAGCTCTGCACCTCGTGAATGAGGGCCGCCTTGCTGGCGAAGTAGTAGTGCACGATGCTCTTGCGGAGCCCAAGCTCCTTGCCGATCTCGGCGAGCGTCGTGGCCGTAAATCCCTTGCGGGCGAAGCACTTAGCGGCAGCCGAAAGGATCGACGCCACGCGAGGGTTTTCCCAGTCGGCTGAACGCTGCTGGGGCTTTTCGCCGTTCTCTTCCGCAGGCTTACGAACGATCGGCGTGCTCAAAACGGTTTCTGTCGTGGTCGTCATTGTTATTTTGAATGTACCGGCCAGCCGGTATTCGACGCTTCTCGAGCCCAAAGGGCTCGAGCCAGGAGGATTCACAGGGCGGCCGGTCGGCGCCCTCTCCGCGGCCGGCTTCTTCGCCCACATCGGGGCGCTCGTCAAGCCCAGCGTCCCCCAGGCTAGCCCTTGGCCTTTTTCTTCTTGGGTTTCGCGGCCTCAGGCGCCTCGGGTCGGCTCTCCTCGGAGCTCTCTTCGGCCCGGGGCCGGCTTTCCCAGAACGGCATTCCCGCTGCCTCGGTCCAGCCCTTCTCCCCGAAGCGCCCTGGCTCACGCGACTCGCGCATCACGCTGGCGCGCTCGCCGTCTTCTTCCGAGTCATCGGCGCCCTGCGTCACGACCAAAAGCTCGTCGGCCAGGTACTCGGGGTGCCTGTCGTCTTCCGCCCTGAGCCGATCCTTGGGGATATCGGCTGTGCCAATGCGCACGATCTGCGAGGTGGGCGGGTAAACGTCGTCCCAGCGTTCGCGCTGGGCGTGGGCGCCCTCGCGCACGATGCGGTAGCGCCGCAGCTTGAAGCCCGGCACGCCGCGCTGACCGAGCAGGCGCACGCCGTCGGGCAGCGTCTTGTCCGGGCGCTCCACCTCGTCGTAAGGGATGGCCGAATCGATGCGACGGATCAGCGTGACCGTGTGCTTGCGCTGGGGGCCGAGGATCTCCGCGCGCACGACGCCGTTCTTTACGGTCTGATGCAGCACGACGGGAAACGGGAACGGATTCTTCACGCGAAAGTTGATGGTCGGGTACACGACCGTCGCGTCGAGCCCCAGCTTGATATACGAGCTCGGCCTGGTATGGGGATAGCGCTCTACGATCGCGAGACCCGCGAAGAATGCCGCGCCGTGGAGCGTTCCGGATATCTGGCAGGTGCCCCCGCCGATGCCGTCGACCAGCTCACCCTCGGCGATCACCGGCGCCACCTTGTAGCCGCTGGCTTCGTCGCGCGGTCCCACCACCTCGTTGAAATCGAACACCTCACCGGGCAAGAGCACGCTGCCGTCGAGCTTGGAGGCGGCCAGGCGCAGGTTGTAGCTCCTGGCTTGCATGCGCTCGGAGCGATCGTAAGTAGTCTCGAAGTAACCGAGCACCTCGTCGAGCTCCACGCTACCGAGCTCAGCGGCCAGCCGACGCGGGCGACGCTCCAGAAACACGAGCTTGGCCTCGCGCTCTCCGCGCGCGAGCGCGGCTTCGATGGCCGAAAGTGAGCCGTCGATGTCGAGCAGGCGCCCGAGCACTTCGGGGATTAGCTTGCGCGCTTCGAGGTCCATCCGGGCATCGGCCGGCAGGCGATCGAGCTCGTCCTTCAAGCGCCCGAGCGCGACCGCGCCGCGCTCCGGATTGAGCGTGAGGGGCACCGGCAGACTCAGCGGCCCGTTCTTGCCCGAGGCACGAAACCCGCGCACCAGCATGCTGGTGCGGTCCTTGGCCTGGCGGACCAGACGGGCCAGCCGCACCTTGTCGATCTCGGCGCCCAGCTCACCCAGGTAAAGCTCGCGCCGCGCGCCGCCGGGCAGCACCAGCGCAAACTTTCCCGCAGCGTAGCGGCGGGCGCGCTCCAGAGCGTGCTTGGCCGCCGTGTCGTCAGGCTGCAGTTTTTGCCCCAAAAAGGCCAGCTCCGGTAGCGGGTCCGCGCCGCTGCTCGGCGCCTGCGTGCGCGGCAAGAGCAGAAAGCCTACGCCGAGGCCGGCCGCCACCGCGACCGCGATGGCCAGCGCGCTCTTACGCTCGGGCAATTTGGCGAAGCCTTCGGAAAGCCGCATCAGCTGAGGCGTCGTATAACACCATCGATGGCGATCGACGAGGAGTCAGCCGAAGGCGCTGCGCAGGCTATCGCCGCGCTGAGCGCACTCGAGCAAAAGCTGGCGTTGTTGCCGGTGCAGTCCGGTTGCTACCTGTTCAAGGACAAGCATGGGGCGGTGCTGTACGTGGGCAAGGCCAAGAGTCTGCGCTCGCGCGTGCGCAGCTATTTTCAGGACGGGACGAGCGACGACCGCGCCTTCATTCCATTTTTGCGCAAGCACGCGCGGGACCTCGAGACCATCGTCACGGCCACCGAGAAGGAAGCCGCGATCCTCGAGAACAGTCTGATCAAGGAGCGCAAGCCTCGCTACAACTTCAAGCTGCGAGACGACAAGGAATTCTTGAGCCTGCGGCTCTCACTCGAGCACGCCTTCCCACGCCTGGAGCTGATACGCAAACCCAAGAAAGACGGCGCCAGCTACTTCGGGCCTTACCATTCCGCCACGACGGCGCGTCGCACGCTCAACCTGGTTGAAAAGCAGTTCAAGCTGCGCACCTGCACCGATCGCGACTTCGCCAGCCGCAAGCGCCCCTGCCTCGAATACCAGATCAAGCGCTGCCTCGCGCCCTGCGTGCTCGAAATCGATCGCGAGCTGTACGCCCAGCAGGTGCGCGCGGTTGGACTGTTCCTGGACGGCCGACATGACGAGCTGACCCGCGAGCTGGACGAGCGCATGGAAGCGGCCAGTCAGAATCTCGAGTTCGAGCTGGCCAGCATCTACCGCGATCAGCTGACGGCGGTGGAATCGGTGCGCGAGGCGCAGCGCGTCGTGGTAGTCACGGATCGCGATCAGGACGTGCTCGGCCTGTACCGCGAGGGGGATCTGGTCGAGCTTTGCATGATGGTGGTGCGCAAGGGGCGCGTGATCGATCGCGGCGCTTTCTCGATGAAGGGAGTCGAGCTGCCGGACGACGAGGTCGTGGCGACCTTCCTGCGCGAGCATTACGGCGAAGGCGGCTCCGGTGAGGCGCACGTCCCCGACGAAGTGATCGTGCCGGTGCTCCCAGAAGGCGTGGACGGTGTGGCCGAATGGCTGATGGAGCGTCGCAGCGAGGTGGTCGAGAGCCGACGCACGAAAGTGGAGGTGCTGGCACCCACGCGCGGCCCGCGCCGCGCGCTTCTGGAGATGGCGACCGAGAACGCCAAGCACTCCTTCGAAGAGAAGCGCCGCGCCGCCGACGACGTCGACGAACGGCTGGCGCGCGTGCAGGAGCGACTCCGGCTAGCGACGCTGCCCCGCCGCATCGAGTGCTGCGACATCTCCCACCTGGGCGGCGCTGACACGGTGGGCGCGGTGGTCGCGCTGTTCGACGGCCAGCTCGACAAGAAGCGCTACCGCTCTTACATCGTGCGAGGCGCCGGGGCTGGTGACGACTATGGAGCGATGTACGAAGTCTTGTCGAGGCGGTTTCGGCGCGGGAAGGTAGCGAGAGAAGGGGCCTCGGGGCCCCGGGACCCCCGGGTCGAGAGCGAGAGCGATGCCGAGTGGTTGTTGCCCGATCTCTTCGTGGTGGACGGGGGAAGGGGGCAGCTGGGCGTTGCGCTCGCCGCGGCACAAGATTTGGGGCTGCACGACTTGTGCATCGTGGGGTTGGCGAAGGAGAAAGAGAACGTGATGGGGGAGAAGCTGGTCGATCGCGTTTATCTGCCCGGGCAAAAGAATCCCATCTCACTCCGACCGAACAGTCCGGAGCTGTTCCTCTTGGCGCGCGCGCGCGACGAGGCGCATCGCTTTTCCAACCGCGGTCGAACCAAGGTGGGCAAGCGCCGCCGCTTCGAATCGGAGCTCGACACGATCGAAGGCATCGGCCCCAAGACACGCACCTCGCTGCTCAAGACGCTCGGCTCGGTGCCGGCCATCAAGGCCGCCTCCGACGACGAGATCCTGGCCGTGCCCGGCGTCACCAAGCGGCACTTGCAAGCGCTGCGTGAAGCGTTTGCCAAGTCCGGCGCGACCGATCCGGCAACTGCGGTTGGCGCAGCCACTGACGTTGGCGACGCCGAGCACCGCGAAGCGTAATCTACAGCGCGGAAACTCCGGCAAATCGCAGTGACGCGGGCTTGGCGCGCCGCTTGCTCTTCGGTTACGGCAAAGCGAGGTTGTGATGCACAGAGCCCTCTTGCTGTTGGGCCTCGGGACACTTGCGTCTTCGATGGTCGTATCCTGCATGTCCCGTCCGGTCGGTTTGGTCGATCCGCAGACCAGCAACTTGTACGTGGAGCCGGTGCGCTACGAGGCCATCGACAAGATCGATCTGCTGTTCATGATCGACAACTCGCGCTCGATGGGCGACAAGCAGAAACTGCTCGCCGTTGCAGTGCCGCAGCTGGTCGATCGCCTGGTCGTGCCGCGCTGCGTGAACCGCATGTCCGGTGAGGTGCGGCAGCGCGCGTCGCTCGACGAGGCTTGCCCAGCGGGTTTCGGGCCCGAGTTTCGGGCGGTCAAGGACATCCATGTCGCGGTCATCACCTCCAGCCTGGGCGCTCACGGGGCCCCGACCTCGAGCTGCAGCGGCGGCTCGCCCGTAAGCGATCGCGCTCTGCTCATCCCCAGCGTGCGCGGCGGGCTCACCAGCTACGACGGCTCGGGGTTTCTGGCCTGGGATCCCGAGCAGCAGCTCATGCCCGGCGGCGAAACCGACAAGGGGCGCCTGGGTCAGCAGTTCGGCGACATGGTGCGCGCCGCAGGTGAAGACGGCTGCGGCTTCGAAGCTTCGCTCGAGTCTTGGTATCGCTTTTTGATCGATCCCGAGCCGCCGCTCGAGGTGGTGATCGGCGACGACGGGCGCAGTCGCGTGATGTCCATCGACACCGAGCTTTTGGCGCAGCGTGAACGATTTCTGCGCCCCGACTCGCTCGTCGCGATCGTGATGCTGACCGACGAAAACGACTGCTCGGTGCGCGACGAGGAGTACGGGTATTACCTGCCGAGCGGCGCCTCGAACATGCCGCGTGCTAGCTCGGCGTGTGAACGCGATCCGAACGACCCGTGCTGCTTGCCCTGCACGCTCCAGTCGGCGGTGCCCGAGGGTTGCCCTGCGATCGACAGCGATCCGGCGTGTCAGCGCGGCCAGCAGTTGTCCGAGGTGGAGGCCGCAACGAATCTGCGTTGCTTCCAGAACAAACGCCGCTTCGGCTACGATTTCCTGTACCCGACCTCGCGCTACATCCAGGGCTTGACCGAGCTGCAGGTGCCGCGTCGCTCGGACGGCATGCTCGTTCAGAACCCGCTGTTCAAGCCGGCGCCCGGCGCTGCGCCACGCCAGCGCGACATGGTCTACCTGGCCGGCATCGTGGGTGTGCCCTGGCAGGACATCGCCGACGACGCGAGCCTGAACGGTCCGGGGCTGCGCTATCGCACCGCCGCCGAGCTCACGGAAGACGGGCGCTGGGCGATGCTGATTGGCGAGCCCGAGCGCAACGT